>CAIOLV010000079.1 GCA_903859225.1 uncultured bacterium | reverse complement strand
TCGCCACGGCGGGTTCCCGCCCGGCACGCCGTGGCGAGTGCGCGTTCCCATGGCGTTGGCTCGGCGTCTCTTCCTTCGGCTCTACCTCCGCGAGTACACCCGCATCACCGGCATGCCGTGGCATGAGGTCGAGGCATGGATCGGCGTCATGGCGGTTGCGCGGACCGCGGAGCGGATTCCCCACGAAGCGAACGTGCTGCTCCGCATCGCCGCACAACGGCTGCTACACCCTGGGCCGGAGGACTAGACATCTGAAGGCTTGCAGAGGACCTCGCGGATGCGGAGGTCGAAGAACCGGTTCATGTGCGCCGGGCGGAGGACGACGGCCGTGTCGGCGCCCGACCCCGTGCCGCCGACGCAGAGGACATCGCGATCCGTGGGGACAAGTCCCGCGTCGGCTGCCATCACGGCGATCTCGACGCAGACCTTCATTCCCTGGCCGAAGAGGCGGAGTGTGTGTGCGATGAGCTCGACGGGCGTCGCACCTCCGAACTGAGCCGAGATCGATCGACCGACGCCGGAGAGGGCGTGCGTAGCGATGAGAATCGGGACGCCAGCCGCCCGCAGGACCGTTTCGTGTTCCGGCACAAGGTCGACCGCGTCGTCCTCACGGAATCCCGCGTGATGAGTGACGCAGACGAGTTCGATGTCTTGGCCGGCGAGCGCATCCAGGAGTCGCACGCCGGTCTCGCCCGTGCTCGTCGCAACCACAACGTGGCGGATCTCGTCGCGTTCGAGGCGGCGCCGGACGGCGTCGATCACGAGGGCCATCGTGTCGCTGCGACTTGGTCTTGACGCAACCATTCCGCCCTCCCTGTCTCTGGACAAAACCCAGCCGCTACCGACCGCGCTCCTCGATCGAGAGGCCAGGAATCCTCAGCCGCGTTTCGGCATAGGCAAGGATCCGCGACAACAGGATCACCATGGCCAGGTACATGACGCCGGCGATGATGTAGGACTCGAATACCCGCCCGGTCTTCGAGGCCACCTTCATGCTCGCGTAGGACAGCTCCTCCAGGCCGATGAAGTAGACGGTCGACGAGTAGAGAAGCGTATAGATGAGTTCGTTCGACCACGACGGGAGGACGATCCGCAGCGCTTGCGGCAGGATGACGTAACGGACGGCCTGCGTCTTCGTCATCCCCATCGAACGAGCTGCCTGCATCTGCCCTGAGCTGATCGCCTGGATCGCGCCACGAATGTACTCGGCTTGGTAGGCAGCGCTGTTCAAGGCCATCGCGAGACAGCCCGCCGCCAACGAACTCAGCGGCTTGAGGCCCATGGCCTTGAAGTACGGCGGGAGTCCGAAGTAGATAACGAGCACCTGGATGACGAGCGGCGTGCCACGCATGAACTGGATGTAGACGTTGGCAATGGCGCTCAGAACTCGGTTTGCGTAGACCCGCATCAGCGCGAGAAGAAGGCCCAGAACCAGCCCGGCTCCGATGCCGACAGCCGTTAGTTCGAGCGTGACACCAACGGCTCCGAGGAAGCGCGGCATCACCGTCCCGGTGAACTCAAAGAAGCTCATTGCCCGTCCGTCTCCCCATACAGCTCGGTGATCTTGCGCAGGAACTGCCCCGTGCGTTCGCAACGCGGGCAGGTGAACAACTCAGCCGGCGTTCCCTCTTCCAGGATGCCGCCACCCTCCATGAAGATGATTCTGTCGGCAACGGCGCGGGCGAATCCCATCTCATGCGACACGACGATCATCGTCATGCCGCCACGAGCCAACTGGATCATGACCTCCAGCACCTCGCCGATGAGTTCCGGGTCGAGCGCCGAGGTCGGCTCATCGAACAGGATGAGCTTCGGATCCATTGCCAGGGCTCGGGCGATGGAGACACGTTGCTTCTGTCCGCCGGAGAGCTCCGCCGGATACGAACACGCCTTTTCGGCAAGGCCGACGCGTGCCAGTTCCTCGCTTGCGCGTGCCAGAGCGGCTTCCTTCGGCATCTTCCTGACTTTGAGGAGCCCGATACTGACGTTCTGAAGCGCGTTCAGGTGATTAAACAGGTTGAAGTCCTGGAATACGAAGCCAATCTGCGCCCGAACGTGATTGATGTTCGTTCGGGCGTGAGTAATCTCGACATCCTCCAGCCACACACGGCCCTTGTCCGGCACGGAGAGCTGGTTGATGCAACGGAGGAGCGTGCTCTTGCCTGTTCCCGAAGGCCCGATGACGACCTTCGTCTCCCCACGGCGAAGCTCGAAGGTGACGCCCTTGAGGACCTCATCCTTTCCATATCGCTTGTGTAGGTCCTCGACGCGAAGGATGACGTCGCCGAGGCGGGATTCCCTCTCTGCGGGCATCAGCGTTCCACCTTTCCTTTCATTTCGAACCCCGGGATGCTCAGCCGGCGCTCGAGCAGCGAGAGGAGCCCGTTTCCCCCGTAGGTGAGCGCCAGGTAGAAGAGCCCGAGGATGATGAGGTACGGAAGGATCAGTTGGGTTCCGATGGGACGGCGCATGGAGAGGGGCGCCAACTTCATCAGCGCCTGACGCGTCAGGTCGATCAGCCCGCCGATGACGCAGATGAACGCCGTGTCCTTGACCACACTCGAGTACTCATTCGCCCACGGCGGAATCGCCAGGCGGAACGCTTGAGGAACGATGACGCTGCGAATGGCTTGGATTCTGCTCATTCCAAGTGAGCGCGCAGCCATCATCTGCCCGGGCGGGACCGCCTGGATGGCACCGCGGAAGATCTGCGATTGGTACGCGGCCGACCGCATCCCAAGAGCCAACGCCGCGACAACAATGCCCGGCACGGGCACCCCGAGCGCTGGGGTGATGCCGTTCCAGAAGAGGAGGATGACGACGAGGGGAGGAATGCCTCGGAACAACTGCTCATATCCGACACAGAGAGCGCGGAGCGGACGTCGTCCGTACGCCTGCGCGAACGCGAGGACAGTACCCAACGTCAGTCCCACAACGAGCAAGAGACCGAGGACCTCGAGCGTAACCGGCAGCGCATCGAAAAGCGGTCGCACGTTCTGCCAGAGAATCTCCGTGGCGGTCAACGCACCCTCCCCTACGAGGGATTGCCTCAGAGAGGGGCACGAGGCATGCGCCTCGTGCCCTCCTCAGACTTCCGGATAGAAGTGCTCTACGGGGCTGTTGCGCCGGCGGCCAGAGCGTGCGCGAAGCCGGTGACGTCTTTCGCCGCCAGGAATGGAGCTGCAGCGACCCATGCCGCCTCGATCTTCGTCAGCTCTGCGCCGCCCATATAGGCGGTGATGAGATCCGCCCATGCGGTCGACGCCTTCAGCTTCTGGAGTCCGTCGTTGATCTTCGGCAGGAGTCCGTTCGGATCGCCATTCGTGACGAAAAACCCGAACTGCTCGCCGGTTTCGATGACTCCGACGATGGAGAGCCGAGCGTCCGCGGCAACGCTGGCGCGAGACGCGGGTTCATCCTGAACCACGGCATCCACGTTCCCGTTGACAAGGTCGAGCACAGCCAGCGGATAGAGCGTGTACTCGACGAGCTCGACATCCACGCCCTTGTCGATGAGCTGCTCCTGCACCCACTTCGCTCCGGTGGTCCCGACTTGGGCGCCGATCTTCTTCCCGGCGCTGAGCGCGCTGGCGATGTTCAAGTCGGAGTCCGCCATCACGATGACAGCCTGGTTCGACGTCCAGTAGGGCGCGGAGAAGTCCACTACCGCCTCGCGCTCCGCCGTGATCGTGGCCCCGGACGCGCCGATGTCCACACGCCCGTTGCCGACGTCGATGAAGATGATGTCCCAGCTGTAGCTGATGATGTTGACGTCGTAGCCCTCGAGAATGGCGATGAGCCGCATCACGTCAAGGTCGAACCCGATGAGTTGCCCGCCACCCGCCTGCCACTCAAACGGAGGCCACGTCGTGTCCGATGCCACCTTATAGGTCGTCGCAGCTGCCGACACGGCGGCCAGGCCGACGACAGCCAGTAGACCTAGTACTAGGAGAAACTTCTTCATCCTCCTGCACCTCCTTACTGTACCAACCTAGCGGGAAAGCGGAGGGCGAGTCAATGGGCCAGCGAGTGGAGAGCGTGTGGAACCGAGAGCCGGCGGTCGGATGCGGATTCGGAGAGCGCGGAGTGTGTGCCTAGCGAGAAAAAACGCCGGCGAGCCACGCGGCGGTCTCCCGCGGCGATCGGAGGCGCACGATGCGCAGCCGCCGGTAATCGGTGCGCGCGAAAAGGCCGGGGTACTCGCGCTGGCGCCGCCGGTGAGTCTTGATCGCCCAGAGAAGGATCGAGTCGCGAGATAAGAAGGACGTTCGCAGGCTCTCGCGATTGCCGTGCCACAACTCCTCGCGTCGTAGCGCGCGGCGGAATGTCCTTCGAAGGAGCTGCCAGAAGACACGCGGGAACGAGTAGTCGAGCCAGATCACGGTGTCGGCTCGCGCCCAAATCAGGTCGCGGCATTTGCCGTAGTTCCCATCGATGACCCATCGCTCGCGGGCCGCGGCCACGGCGACGGCCGCTCGGAACTCGTCGTCGGGCCTTTGGGTCCAGTTTGGCCCCCAGGAGAGCGCGTCCAGTTCAACGTGCGTCGCGCCGAGTTGCTCAGCCAGGGCCCGCGCCACGGTGGTCTTTCCCGAGCCGCAGGTCCCGACGACGCTGATCCGCTGGCCAACTTCAAACGATGGAGTTCGCACGCTCACGACGGAAAGCATATCCGCTGAGGTACAAAACGACGCGGCCGCGTGGAAGAAACCCGCGGCCGCAATTCCTCTTTCGAGAGGCTAACCAGCACCCCCATTCTGCAGGATTCTGTGGATTGTGTCTGTAACCGGAATCACCCTCGCGCAACGGTCAGGGGCGTGCCGTGATGTCGATGCCCCCGTTGCTCGTTTCGAGCGAAACCTGTGCACGGGTCGGTGGATTGAGCGCCGCCAGCCATTCCTTGCCCTGCGTATCTCCGACGAGCGGCAGCGTCGACGAGATGGAGCCTGACGTCGTGGTCGCGCGGAACTCGACGGATGCCGTCGCAGCCACCGCGACCTCGATGCGGCCATTGCTTGTCACCAGGCTGTTGGTGTCGCCAATGATCGTCCCGCTGAATCCGATGCGGCCGTTGGATGTCGTGGCCGCGAGCGCTGCACTGACATCGACCATGCTGATCTCGCCGTTCGACGTTGTGAGGTCGAGGACGCCCTGGCACCGTTCGACGGAGATGCGCCCGTTGCTGGTGTTGGCTGTGAGTTCCCCAACAACGTCCGCCGTGTCGATCACGCCGTTCGACGTGCGGAGATCAAATCGACCTTGCAGTGCCGATACGGAGACAGCGCCATTGCTCGTCTGCGCGTTGACGTCGGCCATACCGGGAGTCGTCACGTCAAACGCGACGCCGCTATACCGACGCAGGTCGGACGTCTGCTCGGTCTCCCGATAGGCGAGCATGACCCGGCCGCCCTGCTGCTCCATGTGAATCGTGAGCGCCGTCGCATGGTCGTTCGCTTCGGACTGAGATCCGCCGCGAGACCGAAGCGTTGCGGTCACGCGGACGTCGGTCTGCCCGGGAACGCCCCGGACGGTGACGGCGCCGTTCGAGCTCTCCACCTCAAGCATGGGAATGCCCGACGTGGGAAACGCCGCCGTTTCCGTGCGCATTCCTTCGAAGCGCCCGCCGACGACGCCCCCGAGATCGCATGCCGCGAGGCCAAAGAGCCCGGCGCCGGCGACAACTGCAACAGACAACCGTATCCAGTTCTTCACTCTCATCTTTTTTTCACCCTCCGCTTCTCCCCCGACGCCCGCCTCGCTAGAGTGTGCCTGCGACGATTTGCCAGACAAGCACAGCGGAGAAGAGTATCCCGACGCCGCGTGCCGTCCAACTCATCGTGCCCACCCAGAGCCGGAAGCCCCAGAAACCGATGAGGCCGAGAAGAAGCACCCGAACAACGATGAGAAATGCCTGCGTCATGCTTCCACCTCCCGCCAGACTCGACTCGCCACGACGAGGAACACAATTGTGAGTGCGAGCATGATCCAGACAGGCTCTTGGGAAAGCTGGATCACGTTGTCGACGACAGCTTTCGGCGGCGAGCCGTCGCCCGCCGCCGGCAAGAAGGTGCTGGCGCTCGTGAGCCGCCCCAGGAGAGGCCACGCGGGCAGCGAGTAGGCGACACGCCCGATTCCCTCGAACAACCAGCGCAGCGCGAACGGCGTGCCGAGAACCATAACGACGCCGGGGATCCATCCCGTTCCGGAGATGCGATACGCGCTGATGAACACCATCAACAGGAGGGTCCATGCGACCAGCGGAGCAATGGCAATCGCCGTCCCGTAGAGAGGAATCGCAAGCACAAGCTGGGCAGCAGACCCCGCGTCAACCGAGGTTCCCATCATCCGGAGACTCCACCACGCGAGGCCGCCGAGGATGATGTAGTACGCAGTGCCCGTCGCCAGAGCGAACGTGAAGCGTGCGGCGATGTGAGCCGCGCCGCTGGGTGGCGTTAGCAGGAGAAGCTGGTACTGGCCGCCCCGCGTTTCTCCGCGCAGTCGCCCAACCATCAGCGCGAGGATAATGGCTCCGATCGCGGCGGCCATCGCGAGGAGGATGGCGTGTACTTCGGCGGGGTCGCCCCCCTCGACGCCGCGTGCCTGGTAGAGCCCCCAGGCCCAGAAAGCGAGCGAGCCGATCAAAGCAAGAGCCCAGACGCCGCTGCGCCGAAGTTCCAGCCAAAAGAGCGTCTTGAATCCCTTCACCCCAGCACCTCCCGGAACGCCTGCACGACGCTGCGCCCCTGATTGCGGAGATCCTCCGCCCCGACGTCGAGGGCAAGTCGGCCGTCGCGAAGGTAGAGCACGCGGTCGAACAAGCCCTCGGCTTCCGCCACCTCGTGGGTCGAAAGAAGAATCGTCTCGTCCTTGTGCCACTCGCGAACGATCGACTGCAGGATCTTCTCCCGTGACAAGAGGTCGATGCCCGCAAGGGGCTCGTCGAGCAAGTACAGCTTCGCATCTCGTGCGAGCGCCATGGCGAGGCGGAGCCTGCCGCGCTCTCCTTTGGACATGGCCTTCGTCTTCCGCTGTGGCACGGAGAGGCTGTCAAGGAGGCCGCGGTACCGTGCGACATCGAAGTCGTCGTACAACCCTCTCATGAACGCCTCCGCATCCTTCGGACTCATCCATGTCCAGAGGGAGTCGTTCTCTCCAAGGTAGATGAGCTTCGCCCGATTCAAGCGCGGAGGCCCTCCGAAGGCCGTCACCGTGCCGGACGTGGGGAAGAGCAAGCCCGCCAGGAGTTTGAGCAACGTGGACTTCCCGGAACCGTTCAGTCCAAGCACTCCGACCACTTCACCCGCGGGAAAGCCGACCGTGAAGTCCCGCAATCCGTCCGCCCGGGGATAGCGCTTCGTCACCCGGTCAAGGCTTGCCAGCATTCCATACCTCCTTCAAGACGCCAAGCGCTTCCTGTTTCGTCGCACCGAGCGTCTCGACTTCCGCGACGAAGGCGACGGCGGCGGCCTGCAGCATGTCACTGCGCATCGACGCCACCGGCGCATCCTCGCGCACGAAGGTTCCCAGACCGCGTTTCGTCTCGATCACAGCCATCCTTTCGAGCTCCGCGAACGCATGCACGACCGTGTTGGGATTGACCCCCAACTCCACCGCCAGGCCCCGTGCGCTCATCAGCTTCTGCCCCGGCGAGAGGTCGCCGCGGGCGAGCATGTGGCGGACGTTCGCGGCGATCTGAGAGAAGATCGGCCCCGCGTTCATGTCGAGCCGCCAAGCTTCTTTGGTGGTCATAGCGACCTAGTATACTAGTACACTCTCTGCCGTCAAGAGCAGCTCATGCGGTAGAGTGGGGGAGAGATGTCGCAGTTGCCGACGCGGCCACCACGAGGGAGAATGAAGATGCCCACCGGCGAAAGGACGCTGCATGAACGTTCCATCTTTCGAGACACCTCGGCTCCGCCTCCGGCCGTTCCGCGATGACGATGCCATCGAGTTGCACCGGATCCTCACGCAACCCGACATGCTCAAGTACTTCCCGAGGCCGGGCGGCCCGCCATTGGAGAGAGTCCAGAAGCTCGTGCGAAACCAGATCGAGCAATGGGACACGATGGGGTACGCGTGGTGGGCCGTTGAGATGAAGACGACGGGAGTCCTAGCGGGCTGGAATGGTCTCCAGTACCTTCCGGACACCCGTGAGACGGAGATCGGCTACCTCATCGATCGGCCGCTGTGGGGGCAGGGTCTGACAACCGAAGCGGCTCGAGTGGGACTGCGATACGGCGTACATGACCTCGGGCTGCCGGAAATCATCGCCCTCGCCCACCCGGAGAACCTGGCCTCTCGCCGGGTCATGGAGAAACTCGGCATGACCTTCGACCGAGTGACGGAGTACTTCGGGATGGACATGGCGCGCTACACGATCGACGCATCGGCCTACGCGCGTAGCGCGCAGGCGCCGACGCCCTGGCCTTAGCCCTCGCTGCGCCAAGGGGCCTTCCGATCGCCTCTAGCGGACGCCGAACTTCCGTGCAGGACGGCGTTGACAAATGCTTTGTTCACGCCTACACTATGTTCACGTAACGTGAACACTCCATCATGGTGAACATCGACAAGCGCGAAGACCTTGTGAACGAGAGTATGGCGCTCCTCCGCGGCCTCTTGGGGAGGGGGGCCGCGCTCGGCAAGCTGAAGAAGCGGCTGAGCCCGGGAGGGCCCGATGCCGCGTACCGCTTGACTCTCGCCGACCGGCGGGAGGTGGAGTTCCTCGTGTCCGCTTGGCCGACGTTGCGACCATCGCTCCTGGCCACCGTCGAGGCCGAGATCGAGCGGTGGGCCAGAGAGCAGGACTGCGGGACGATTCTGGTCGCGTCGTCCTATGTGTCCGAGTCTCTGGCCGCGAAGCTGCGCAAGCGGCGCATTTGGTTTGCCGACTCCGCCGGGAACGCGTACGTCGAGGTCCCTGGGGCGCTGTTCGTGTATTCCGTCGGGAAGAAGCCTGCGGCGGTGCGGGCGGCAAAGGCCCACTGGATGAGCGAGCAGGGTGCCAAGGTGCTCTACGAGCTGCTCGCGTGCGGGCCGCTCGTCGAGGCGACGTATCGGGACATCGAGGAGAGCACGGGCGTCTCGCTTGGGATGATCTCGAAGCTCGTCTCGGAGTGGGTCAAGGACGGGATTCTCGAGCGGCGCGGACGCGGAACCTACGAAATCGTTCATGGCGCCCGCCTGCTGGACATGTGGGTCAGAGCCTACGCCGACACGCTGCAGCCGAAAGTCACGCTCGGGCGATATCGCGCCGCGGGGCGGTCGAGTTTCGCCGCGATGATCGCCGCGGCCGAAGAAGAGATGGATCTCGACCACATCACCGTGGGCGGGGAGTACGCGGCCGACCTCTTGACCGGTGCGCAGAGAGCGCAGTCGTTACGGCTCTACGTTCCGGAGGAGGAACGAGGCCGCGTCCAGCGGGCTTTCCAGCTTGTCCCGTCGCCCGAGGGAAACGTCGAGATGTGTGAGGCGTTCGCCGGCGACATCGGGCGCGCGACTCCCGAGATGGAGCCGCGGCTCGCCCATCCCGTGCTCGTCGTCGCGGAGCTTTTGGCGTCCGACGAAACGAGACTCGGAAAGGTTGCCGCCGAGATCCGACGCAAGCACCTCCCCTGGGTCCGCTAGGCTCGCCGGACTGCACAACGGGACGCGGAACCACATCTGCCTGACCCGGTCTGCAGGTGATCGACCTCGCGTTCTCGACGTCTGCCGCCTGGGACACTGCGCGCCATCGATGCGCCGCTTGACGGCTTGCATGTCCCGGCTAGACTGGCGGCGGGACGTCGGGATCGGCCGACGCCCATCGAACGGGAGGTGCGCGATGCGGAAGGCCGTGGTTCTGCTCCTACTGCTCGTCATGGGAGGCTCGGTCGCAGGTCTCGCAAGGTCAGAGGGAATCGCGTCGCAGATGATCGTTGACAGCGGCAACCTGGAACCGTACCAGCGTTTCTTCACAGAGCCCGGCGGGGCGCTGTTCACCAACCTCGTCGCGGAGGAGGTCACTGCCCTGCGCGTGACGTTCTCCGGCCCCGTGCCATCTCTCGGTGCACTCGGGTTCTTCGCGACGGCCTCCATCGCGAAAAACGAGGCGGGCGTGGCGACGATCTCCGGGAGCATCCCCTACGGGGGCATGGTGAACCTCCAGTGGCCTACGGATGGACCTCAGATCACGAAAGCAGAGTGGCTGAAAGGATCCAGCGTGGTCGGCGCCCTGGACGTCCACACGCCGGTCGTCCGCGTCGCAGGCCGAGTTGACCCCGTTAGCACCTGGCCGGTCACGGTCGTCCGCATCAACCTCGACGCGTTCTCTTCCTACGACCCGGATGGTCGCCCATTGGCAACGTACACCTGGTCCTGGAGCGACGGGATGGAACAGGACGGTGTCGCGATCACGCGCGGCCTAACGAACTTCAACCCGAGCCAGGCCATCGTCCTCGACGTCACGCTCACCGTAACGGACGCGCAAGGTGAGAAAGCCTCGAAGGTGGTTCATTTCGTGATCGAGGCGGTCGAACCGGCGTGAGCTCTGCGAGAATCCCGCGGCGCCCCGGCGCGTGAAGACGTGACCATCAAGGAGGAGTGCGAATGAACTGGAAGCTGGTTCTTGTCGGGGCGATCCTCGCCGTCCTCCTGTGGGCGGCCGG
>CAIOLV010000078.1 GCA_903859225.1 uncultured bacterium | reverse complement strand
CCGATCGAAGGAGGCGCGGGGCCGTTCTATCGCAAGCTCGGCTTCGAGCCGACGGGCGAGATGGAGGGCGAAGAGGTCGTCATCCGCCGCGCCCTGCGCTGACTGGCGCGAGCTAGCGAAAGATCTCGAAACGGTCGCTCGTCGCCTTGCAGATCGGGCAGACAGCGGGCGGACGCTCGCGCGCGCAGAGATAGCCGCAGACGCGGCATCGCCACACGCGCGTTCCGTCCAACCGAGGAAGAGGGCCCTCCGCCTTCGTCACCCGGCGCTCCGCCGCGGGCGGGCGCCTCTCCGGAACGGAGGTCAGCGTCTTCTGCCCACGGCGAATCTCGTCCGACACGTAGAGCCCACAGAAGCAGCTGCCCCACTCGACGAGGTCGGCGTCGCGGTAGTCGCACGGACAGACGATGTCGCGGTCCGCATCCGCGATACCGCGCGCCAGCCGGCACGGGCAGGCGCGGTAGCCGTAGCGGCCCTCGTTCACCAACAAGCCTTCTGCCAGACCGCGTGTGAAGTCGAGGTCGGGATTCAGGTGGTAGCCGGCGCTCTCGGCTTCCCGGTCGAGGCGAGCGCGCAATGCGTCGATCGCCCCGGGCGAAACGGATCCTGCGGGGGTCACGATGTGAGTGCCCGCCGGATTTCGTCCGGCCGGAAGCCGATCACGCACGAGGAATCGTCGACCACGAGCGTCGGAAACGTCTCGCCGCGTCCGAATGACGAGAGCTCGGCAAGCGTCGATTCGAGTTCCTCTCCTTCGAGCAAGTCCACATAGGCGAACTCGAACGGCACGCCGATCTCTTCCAGCAGCTGGCGAGTCTTCCGGCACCAGATGCATGTGGACAACCCGTAGAACTTGGCACGATGTCGTGCCGGCAACTTGCCCGTCACGCGTCCTCTTGCCTCCATGTTGCCTCCCTCTGCGCCCTGTAGACTGCCCGAGTCTAGCATCTGCCCAGGATTCCGAGAAGCCTCGAAGACATGAAACGTCTCCCCGCAGCCGAAAGGGAGAGAGGGTTCAAGGCCCTGGTCTGTCTTGAACCCTCTCACAAGGAGGTACTCGGACGTTCTCTCGTACAAAATGCAGTATCGCGCCGCCTTGTGGAGCGCATGTGACGGAGGGACGGCGCCCGCGTGAACGTCCGCCGGCCCGTGGCGCTAGATGTACCCGAGCTGCAGACCGACGATCATGCCGACCCCCAGCAACACCATGACGACGCCGGTCACGAAGTGGAGCTTGCCCATCTTCGCCGTGCGCCATCGCTCGGCCCTCGCCGTCGTGGTGATCCCGAAGTGCACCGTCAGGGCGATGCCGATCATCGGCAGGATGAAGATCAGGTTGTAGAGAAGGAGCATGAGCACGCCCTGCGTGCGCGTCGTCGTCGTCGACAGAAGAGACAGGATCGCGATGTACGGCCCCGATGTGCAGGGCGCAAGGAAGAGGGCATCGAGCATCCCGGCGATGAAGACTCCTGGGATCGAGACCACGGAGTTCGTCACGCGGGTTAGGACGGGCTTCCAGCTCTCCGGCACCTCGATCGAGAACCACTTCCCGTACCAGAGGAGGTCCTTCATCTGCCATAGCCCCATCAAGATGGCGATCGACGACACGACGAGGATGTACGGTCCGCGCAGACTGCGTGTCCCGACGGTGACCCCGAGGAGGGTGTAGAAGACATAGCCCATCAGGAAATAGACGAGGTAGACGCCGGCGGACCAGGCGAGGCCGGCCCAGATCACTTTCTTGCGCCGCCCGATCACGAGGAGCCGCCCGATGAGGAGGAGCATCACCGCGAAGTCGCACGGATTGATGGAATCCAGCGCCGCAGCTCCAATGACCGCCCAGAGCGTCGCCTTCTCGCGCACCTGGAGCCGGTCGAGCGGCGGAGATGCCTTCTGGCTGATCGCTGCCGCGACGCGCACCGTGAGCACGGCGACATCTTCGTCGGAGAACGTGAACGCCCGCGCCTTCTCCCGCCCTGGGTACATCATGGCGCCGACGACGGCCGTGTCGCCGACAAAGAGTGCCGGAGTCGCGCCCCGGACGCGATAGAGTCTCGCCAGGCGATCGAGTGTCGTCTTTCCTTCTTCTCCGTCCGCGGAGATGCGGCGCACGGCGAGCTCCGGATGCTCAGCCTGCAGCACAGTGATCAGCGCATCGAGCCGCTCGCAGTCCGGGCAGTTGCTCTTCGTCACCAGCACGGCCTCGGTCGCCGTGGCGGGCACCCGGGAGAGGGGAGACGGGGCGTTCTCGGCGATTGCCTTCTCGACAACGGCTTGGATCTCCAGTTCCGCCGCCCGTCCCGCGAGTGCGACGGGAGCTTCCCCCGGCCGGTAGAACGTGTCTCGCACGACGGCCACGTCGGCGACGAAGAGGAGCGGTACGGGCCCCATCTCGGCCCCGTAAGCGGTGAGTAGCCGCGGGAGAAGATCCTGGGCTTCTTGACTCGAGATGGCGTACTGCTTGACAGTGAAGTCGCCACCGGCGTCTTGCATTCCCTGAAGCAGCTCTTCCATGCGGGCGCAGTGCGGGCACCCATCCTCGTAGAAGAGCACCACTTCCGTTGCTCCCGCGCAGGCAAGCGCGAAGAGCAGCGCGACCGTCGTCGCGAGCAGAATGGCACGTTTCATCGTCAGGCTCTCCTCTCCGTGAGGCCGAAGATCACGACCCACGCGCGTCTCTGGATAAGCAACGTGTGTAGGGCTCGGTCTCTTCTCGGGAAGCGCGTTCGCCGGCCCTCGCGGCTTTGGCCGACTCTACCAGCTTCGAGCAGGTCCCGCAAGCGCCCTCTGCGGCCCGACGCGGCGCACGTCACTACTTCATGACCGCGAGCAGATCCTTGTACGTGATGACACCCAGCAGCCGGTGGTCCTCGTCAACCATCGGGAGCGCGCGGAACCCGTGGTCCGTGAATTCCTTCGCCGCGTCGGCGAGCGTGTCGCCAGGAGACAGCGTGACCACCTGCTCGGTCATGATGTCTCCCAGGGGCGTCATCTCTTCCGCCTGGATCAGCTCGCGGATGTCGATTGCACCCTTGAGCACCCCGTCCTCGCCGGCCACGTAAACGTACATGATCACGTCGTAGCGTCTCGTACGGTCGCGGAAGCAGCTGAGCGCATCTCCGGCCAACGCGGTCGCGGGCAACGCGAGGAAGCGGTTGGTGACGATCGACTCCAGCTCGACGTTCGGCTCGTTCAGGAGTTCGGTCACTTTGACCGCGGTCTCCGCCGGCAGCAGCTTTCTGAGGACTTGCGCGTCGATGCGGGGCAGAATCTCGAGGATGTCGGCGATCTGGGCGGGCGTCATCGTTTGCAGGAGCTCGACCAGCCGGTCGCGACGCATCGAGGCGACAAGCTCGCGCTGGACCCGCGGCTCGACCTCTTCCAGCGTGTCGGCCGCCGTCTCCGTGTCGAGCGTATCGAACACGGCCATTCGCTCTTCGCCGCTCAATTCCTCCAGGATGTCGGCCAAGTCGGCCGGATGAATGTCGGCGATCTTCTCACGCGAGATCGTCAGCCGGACGTCGCCCCGGAACCGACCGAGGTCGGACGGAAGCGCCTGCACGTAGCGCCACGGGAGGAGATCCGTCTCCTTGACCTGCCCCCAGAGCAACCGGCCAAGCCAGCCGAAGTGCAGACGCCGGAGCATTCCCGCTGCAGACACGTCCGCGTGCACGACGTGCATTTTGCCTTCGGCGTAGAGAAGGCGAACGTCGTAGACAATCTCGACTTCGTAGTCGTCGGTGTCGATGATCTTCTTGTCGAGGACCATGTCCTTCACGAGAGTCCGCGTCGGTCCGTACTCGAACTCCTTCAATGCCCCACCCGGAGGCACCTCGACGGTGGTCACGTGAGGATCGATCGACTTGACCATCGAGAAAGGGATCTCCAGCGGGGGCCTCCCGAAAGACCGCCCGACGATGAGGCTCACGACTTCCGGATAGCCACCATTCTGTGTGATCTCAAGGTCCGCAAGTCGCCCGATCTCTTCCGCGGCGCCGCCGCGATCTTGGCGGACCCTGCCGCGAATCAGTTCGGAAATGAAGAAGAATCGCGGTTCCGGCTTTACCGTCTCAGGCACTCCGTTGATCATGGTCACCTACCCGCTCGCCACGAGAGTGTAGAACTTGAAGATGAGAAGTCCCACGAGAAGGAAGAGGTAGAGGCGAAGGCAGAGCAGGGCGAACTTGACGGCCGGAGTCATCTTCACGTGCGGTGTCCTGAACTTCTCGTTGATCTCGCGGATCTTCGCAAAGCGCCCGCCGAAGGTGTTCTTCACAGCACGCGCGACAAGTGTTCTCAGGGTGTTCATCCGCGCTCCCTCATTTGAACAAGGTTGGGAACAGCGTGCTGATAGCGTACAGCGTAGAGAGGACAACGATGCAGGCCACGACGGTCACGCTGATCACGTTCTGCGCCACCGTGTTCTTGAACTTGCCCATCCGTTCCTCGTCGTTCAGGAGCAGGATCAGAAAGACGAGGGCCGCGGGCAAGAGCGTGACCGCAATCACCTGGACGAACAGGGTGATCATGACGAGCGGCGCTCCCGGGATCAGCACGACCGTCCCTGCTGTGGCGAGCGCGATGACGTAGCTCGCATAGAACCACGGGGCCTCTCGAATCCTGTTGTTGAGGGAGTGAGCCCACCCGAAAACCTCTCCAAACGCCCAGGAACTGGCGAGGGAAATGCAGATGGCGCCCAAGAAGCCCGCATTGAAGAGCCCGATCGCAAGCAACGTCCCGAGCCATTTGTTGACGCCCATGAGTGCGGTGGCGGCGTGCGCCGCACTGTCGATGGGAACCCCCCTGAGGAGCGTCCCCGTCATGATGACCACAAACCCCGCAACCAACACGGTGAACAGGGAGCCAATCGCCGTGTCCAGTTTGCCGAGCGGGATGTCCTTCTCCTGGATGCCCTTGTCAACGACGGCGCTCTGCTGAAAGAAGATCATCCAGGGAGCGATCGTCGTCCCGATGTTCGCCATGAGGAAGAAGAAGATCTGGTTCGTGAAACCGCCCGGGAAGTTGGGAATCAGTCCGGTGCGAACGATCTCCGACACGGACGGCCGGACGAGGATTGCGCCCGGGATGTAGACGAGGTTCAGAACGCAGAATAGAAAGGCAATCTTCTCCCACGTCCAATAGCGCCCCTGCAGCACCATCGCGATCATGACGAGCGAGACCACGACGATCGTGACGATCGGGGGCACGTGGAAGATCGAGAGCGCGGCCGTCATCCCAATGAATTCCGTCACGAGCGTGAGCCAGTCCACGAGGATCAGGTCGACGAGCGAGAACCATCCCCAGAACGGTCCAAACGCGTCGAAGATCGCCTCGGCGTGGCCTCGCTTGGTCACCGCCCCGAGCCGCACGGTCATTTCCTGCACGTAGTAGGCGATGGGCCCAAGCAGCACGAGGAACCACAAAAGCCCGTACCCGAAGTGGGCGCCGGTCGCCGCGTAGGTCGTGATCCCGCCGGCGTCGTTGTCCGCGAGCATGACGATGATTCCGGGCCCCGATACGGCGCCGAAGATGACGAGCCATTTCAGCGTCCGTCGCCACGAGTAGTAGAGGCGAGGGAGAAAACCCATGCGACGCTTGATTCGCACTGGGGTCGAAGGCGCTCTGCGCATGGTCTCACCTGCTCCCGCCGGCCGAACGCGCATGGCCGCACAGACTAGAAGGGAATTGGCACAGCTTCCGTTGACGGCCGACTATATCCCCCGACCGCAACGAGCGCAAAGACCGACGACAAGCCCCGGCGACGAGAGATGCGCTCCTCCTACGTCTGCTGGTCGCCGCTCGGCCCCGGCCCGAGCCCGCTTCCCCGCGAGCTGTTGGGCGGGCGATGCAATCTTCAAAAGGCCTGAGCGAGACGCTCGCAGCCGAGTGGGCGACGCAATAGGCGAAGGGGTTCTCGAGCTCGCGAAGGAGCGGGATCAGGTACGAGAGCAGGAAGACCATGACGCCGACGCCGAAGATCGACTCGACGAGCAGATCGATCCCTGCGAGGACGGGCACGGCGATGAGGAGCCCCATCGCCCGCTCCGCGATCTGATGTCCGACCCAATGGACGACGTCTCGCCGATCGTGTCCGCACGGAGGAGCGTCCCGCTAGGCGTAGGCAAGCCGGCCTTCGACGCGACCTGCGAGGTTTTGGTGCGCCCCGAGGAACTCGCGCAGGACATCCTGCACGGAGGTCGCAACCACCTTCGCTTGCCCGCGGGCCTCCAGGTCCTCGCGGGTCACGCCGAGGAAGCTCTCCGCGTTCCGCACGTGATAGCCCGGGATGACCACCGAGTAGAGCTCATCGAGGAGAACCGCCTCGCCGCGGACGTCCAGCGATTCGAGACGGTGCTCGGCGTCCCGGTAGACCGCACGCACTCCGTGATTCACCTGGTAGCACTCGCCTTCTCCGGTGCGGTTTTCGGGGCGCATGATGTGCGTGAACAGCCGTTTGAGGTCGCAGCCGGAAACAGTGAACCGGTAGAGGGATTCATCAAACGGGAAGCAGGCAACGAAGTCACCGAGCGTAACCACCGCGCCGAGCGACTTCGCGCGGATCGATCCACTTCCGACCAGGACAACGTCCGCCTTCGTCATCTCCGCGATCGCGTCGGCCACGAGGTCGCCAAGCGGCGTCTCTTCCGTCCGCGTCGCGTGGGGCAGCGCCTCCGCGAACTTGCACAGCGTGGCTCCGTACTTGCGGTCCACCGCAACCTTGAACGATTGGATGTACTCGCGCAGCTCGCCATCGGGCTCCGCGATCGACTCGTCAATCGGCACGAGCTGCCATGTCCAGTTCACGATCGCATTGGTGTCGTCGTCGATGACCAGGTCGAAGCGGCCGATCTGATCCGTGCCCACACCGGCCTGAGCGATGAGGACGCCGTTCACCTCCGCCGGACGTTCGAGCACCGTGTGTGAGTGACCGCCGAGGATGAGATCCACGCCCCACTCCGGGCGCAGGAGACGGGCAAGCTCGAGATCGGACTCGAAGCCAATGTGCGTGAGGAGGACGGTCAGGTCGATGTCGTCGTCCTTGTACGCGTTCGTGATCCGGCCGACCTCGACGCTCGCGTCCTCGAGGCTGATGAAGCTCGCCACCTGCTCGTCACGCGACAGGTCGGAGAGGATCTTGTCGGTGATGATCCCGATGAACAAGACGTCGAGCCCGGCAATCCGGGCGATGTGGTACGGCTTCATCAGGCGCCGTTGGAACGGCCGCAGGTAGAGGTTGGCGTTGACGATCGGGAACGTCGCCACCTTCTCGAGGAACAGGAGATGAGGAAGGCCGTAGTCGAATTCGTGGTTGCCGAGCGACACAACGTCGGGCGCGAGGTAGTTCATGATCTCGATCGTCGAGATCCCGCGGTACTCGGAGTCGATGATCGAGCCCTGCACCATGTCGCCGCTGATCGCGTAGAGCACGTTCGGCGTCTCTCTGCGGACCCGGCGGATGTAGCCGGACAACAGCGCGAGTCCCCCGATCAGTTTCCCCTCTCCGCCGCGCACCTCGGAGAGGAAGTCGCCGTGCATGTCGTTCGAGTGAAGGATCGTTAGCGGGACCAGGTTCATGACGTCCTGTCGTCGCCACCTTCGATCGCGCGCGCCGCGTCGCGCGCGCGGTCTTCCTCGCCACGCGGAACGGGAATGGAGACCGTGTAACTCTGTCTCGAAAGGAAGAACCTGCCGTAGATAACGGGCGCCGAGTAGGCGACGCGCAGCACGGGCTTCTGCCCTTCCGTCACCTGCGCCCCCTCGACGTGTGCGCCGAGCAGCCTCCACGTGTGGAGCATGCCAAGGACGTAGGCGCCCTCGCGGCTCACGAAGGCTTCCGGGGCAGCCCGGCGCCGGCGCGCGTGACGAATGCGCGGGGCGAGCGCCGCGACAATGGTGAGCAGCGCCACGACCCCAGCAAGAACGAGGAGCACGAATCGGCCCGCGTCGGGATCAGCAATCAGAAACCCAAGGCCGATCAGGAGCGAGAACCCGGCGATGAGGAGGAGGAGCATCCAGCTCGCCTTCTTCTCCTCCGCCAGTTCCTTCCGCGTGTGATCCGCGCGCTCCGCTTCCGGATACGTCCAATGCACGAGAACACCGGTCCCCGACAGCAGCCGCCCGAGAATGCGCGCGCGAACAGCGTAGACCGCCACGGTGATGAGTCCACAGAGCGCGACGAACCCGCTCACGAAAGCGATGGCGTACCCACCGCCCATCCCATCCATCTCCAACGCAAACGGGAGAGTGGCGCCGAAGGCGGCAAGAACCGAGATCCCGGCCCACAGCATGGCGATGCGCGCTTGATGGTTCCGTGGCTTCATGATGCAGGCAGTGTAGCGTTTCGAGCGGGTTGGTGTCCTGCCGATTCTGTCCACCGGGCTTCGCCCACGCTTCGCTCGTCTGAGAGGACTTCAACGGAACTAGAGGCGAATGGCAGCAGACATGGCAGGATTGTCCGCTGCCATGGGGTAGGGCGGAACGAAGGGGGCGAGGGTCTACTCCTTGCTTCCTTTCGTCTCCTCCGTTTCTTCCCGGACTTCGGGGCGTGTCTCGTGCGCCGCCTTCGTCCTCCGCTCCTGCCGCATGTAGCTGAACCGGAAGATGACACAGAGGATCCCAAACACGCCGAGGGGCCCTCCGAAGGTCGCGTTGCCGTCGAACCAGACAGCCACTCCGATAGCCACCAGCAACGCACCGACGAGATAGATCCCGGCGCTCGTGAGGGATCCCTTTGTCCACGGACCCCTCCTTCGAATCGCGCGGAGGATAGCGTAGATCGTTGCCACGCTTGAACATGAGCGCCACTGCGCGGCCGGCGTGTGACGAGACGGAGCCACGCCTTGCGCAACGCTTCGCGATCGCGCGCCCCATTCCCCCAGCATGCCAACCGCCTTGGTTGTCGCACTTCTCGCCCGACGGTACGCTGGGCTCCGTCTCGCCTATGTGAGGCATCAGGGCGCGAGGTACGGAGGTGGCACGTGTTCAAACGCATCGCGAGGAGGCACGCTCGCATCATCGGGAGTTCGCTCGTCGTCGTCGCCGTCGTCATCGCACTCAAGGCGGCCGCTCACGCAGCGGGCTGGGAGGTGCTGTCGCTCAACCCCCTCCTCTCGGGCATCGTCGCCGCCGACGTATTCCTGATGGGCTTCCTCCTGAGTGGGGTGTTGGCCGACTTCAAGGAGAGCGAGAAGCTTCCAGGCGAGGTGGCCGCATCGCTTGAGATCATGTTCGACGAAGCGACGAGCATGGCCCGTCGGGCAAGTGATCCCGCGTCGGCATCCGCAGCGGGCAGCATCGCCGCCGGCGTGCGCCTCCTCGGTGTCTCCGTCCATGGGTGGTTCTACAAGAAACAGCGCACGTCCGCACTCATGGAGACACTCGGCGACCTCAGCCTTCGCCTCGGCACGCTCGAGTCGCCGGCGCAGGCGGCTTCCATCGCGCGCATCAAGCAGGAGCAACATGGACTCCGCCGCATGATCGTTCGCATCCACACGATCCGCGAGACATCGTTCATCTCGTCCGGCTACTTGATTGCCGAACTCACGACGGCCCTCCTGTCGTTGGCACTCATCCTGTCGCGGATGGAACCCTTCTACGAGTCCCTGTTCATCGTCGGCGTGATTGTCTTCCTGCTCGCGTTTCTCCTCCTGCTCATCGGCGATCTTGACAACCCTTTCGGGTACTACGAAAGGGCTTCGTCCGAGGAGGTCTCGCTCAAGCCGCTTGAGGATGCGATGGCACGGATGGGCGCACCCACGGAGACCCAAGAGAAGAAAGGGGCAGACCGCTAGCTCTTTCGCGCTCGAACTCACACGGTGCCATGTCCTTGGAAGAGCACCCCGCTCGCCCGCGCTCGCTTCCTCGTCTGGAAGCGATAGGCGAGAACTGGCGAGACGTGCGTGGCGTTCGTCCCTTGCTCTCGGAAGAGAGTAAAATGATGTCGGGTCCGCGCTGGCTGGCACGGAGTGGGCAGTGGC
Organism: uncultured bacterium; assembly: GCA_903859225.1. Lineage (GTDB taxonomy): Bacteria > Bipolaricaulota > Bipolaricaulia > UBA7950 > UBA9294 > CAIOGO01. The sequence goes on along the minus strand of CAIOLV010000078.1, from coordinate 1,690 downwards.
TCAAACTAGACCTTCGGGCTGTGCTCCGCGTCGGCAGAGTCGCTCCAGGAGGAATGCATGCGGCAGCAGCTGTGGTTGTCCTTTCTGCTCATCTTGCTGGTGGGGGCTGCGTCGCAAGGACAGACCTGCTCGACGCAGTCCTACCTTGTCTCTCCAGAAGCCGGCGATGGAGCTCAATCAATGATTCTTCAGACAGTCCAAGGGTCAAGAATCTCCCTGGACATTGCCTTGTCTAGCTTCACAGACTCCCAGCTCGGCGACGCGATCATTCGTGCGTCCCGTCGCGGTGTCTCGGTCCGCGTGATCCTTGCTACAGCAGCGCAGACTGAGGTTGGTGGCCAGTACGCGAAGCTAGTTGCCGCGAAAGTGCCAGTGGAACTCGCGCCGGCAGCCGATCTCTTCAGTCACCACTTTGCCGTGATCGATGGCGCGATCCTTATCACGGGATCGTACAACTGGTCAGACCCCCCAAGTCACAAGACGTATGGCAGTCTCACCGTGGTCCAGTGTCCGTCTAGCACAGTGGCTCACTCAACCACCGGGGATTTTGCCGGCGAGTTCGATCGACTGTGGGAGGTTCTCCGGGGCGAGCAGGCCGCGGTCGGGACGAGCGGGACGTCTTCTCCCCTTGTGCTCGTCACAATCCCGGACGTTGACCGCGTGGAGCAGTGCGTTGAATTGCTCAACTCATCGGGTGGCGTGGTGAACATCGCGGGCTGGGCGATCGGCGACTTCGAGGGACGGTATGTGTTTCCGGAGGATACCGAACTCGCGCCCGGGGAACCGTTTCGCGTCTGCATCGATACGTTCAATCCGATGCACGACACGCTCGGTCTCTACTTGGATCCGACCCATGACGAGATCTTCCTCGTGACTCCAGAGGGAACCATTGTCGATGAGGTAGTGTGGTAGTCGCGGCGAGGATGGGAGCCCCTGCGCTGATCCCCAAGACCAGTCACACTACCGGGCCAATCCTCATGTAGTCGGGACCCCGCAGCGGGCTGAGCTTGCGGTCCAAGACCGATCAGTGCGCTGACATGGATAACGCGCAAATAGGTTCGCTCCTGCACTTCTACCCTCTGCGGGACTACTCTTGAATTCCTAGCGACGTCGGCGGCCAATGGCCGTCTGCGCCCTTTCGCGTCTTCTCGACCCTTTGCCGCGTAGACCCGGGCCTCAAGGCTCCCGGTCAACTGCCACGCATGCGAGAGGCCGACGGTGCGCTGCCGCGCGACGCAGCGGCCGTGACGACGTCGAACAGCTCTTTCGTGGGCTCGAGAAGGGAGTTGCAGAGGAGGATGGCCGCGGTGCTTCGCGAGGGCTTGATGAGAATGTGCGCCTTGTAGCCTAGCGTCGTCCCCACATACCCAAAGGCTGGAGGCCCATCCATCGTCCGCAGGAACCAACCGAGGCCAACAGAAGAGCCATTAGGCAACCGAACCGGATCTCTCGTCAGCACAGAGAAGGTCTCCGGGGCGAGGACTCTGGCTTCCCGGAACTGGCCTTGATGGAGGTGCGCGCTCGCCCATCTCCCGAGGTCGAGGACGTTCGTGTACAGACCTCCCACCGGGGCATAGGCGCGGCGCAGCTTCTCCCTCTTCAGCGCTCTCGGCCTCCCGACCACAAGGGCCGTGCGCATGTGCCCCACCGTGAGGAGGTCCGGGGGGGCCTCGCCAGGAATGTAGGTGCT
>CAIOLV010000077.1 GCA_903859225.1 uncultured bacterium | reverse complement strand
GTCGAAGAACTACCGGGCCGACTTCGACCTCGCCGGAACGCCGGTCACGATCATCGGCGCTCACTTCCTCGCGTACCCCGACCGTTGCGACCGCTCGATCCAGCGGGAGGCGCAAGCGACGGTCATCGCAGATCTCGCGCGTGAAGCGGCGTCGCGGGGACGAGAAGTCATCGTGCTCGGAGACCTGAACGACTTCGACCCCAACGCGATCGACGCGGCAGGAAATCGCCCCAGCTCCCGGGTCCTCTCAATTCTGAAGGACCTCGACCCTGCGGCAGATGGCGACGAGCTTGTCAACGTCTGCGCGACGTTGCCGCAGGAGGACCGCTACACCGACTGGTACGACCGCAACGGGAACGGCGTTGACGATGGGAAGCTCGAGCACTCGCAGATCGACTTCATCCTCGTGTCGCGCGGGCTCGCCGATCGCGTTGCCTACGTCACGATCGCCCACACCACCGCCGCCGGCGCCGTCTCCGACCACTGGCCCATCGTGATGGATCTGACGATCCCCGACGAGGTTGCTGTGACGCCGTAGCGCGTCCCACCCGGGATTCGGCGGCAGTCCACCGATCACCCCTAGCGAGCCGCTTCTCCGGAGCGACTCGCCGGCAGCCAGTGCTGGGGCACTCCGTGCGGTGGGCACCCTCCAGCCTGAATTCAGAGCGGCTCGCGTGGCCATGAAGATCCGGCACTGTCGGCGTGCCTGCTCCCACTCGCGGGATGCTGAGGGAGAGGAGCGGAGTTCACCCGTAGCGAACCCAGCGGAGCCCGTGCTACCAGCGAGCTTCCCAAGACAGCGCGATCTCGACGGTGGGATCGCCGGCATCGATCGCACGGACCGTCAACGTTCCTCCGACAGTCAGCTGGTCCGACAACACGACGTTTGCCGCTGCCAGCGTCTCCCCCCAGTCGAACAGCGCCACAGATGGATGCTTGAAGTACGTGGCAACGCTCCACGTCCCTGCGGTGCTGCAGCACGAGGCAAGATCGCCGGAGATCGCGAAGACCTCGAAATACGCCGCCAGGCCCGTGATAGCCAAGTTCTTGGCGGAATCGAGCGACGTCGCGGACTTCACGTGCACTCCGTTCGCCACGTCGCACTCCACGGCAACCCCGTACAGTGAGATCGCATCGATCGAAGCAAGCCCGGCGCCGCCGACCTCCAGCTCGCCGAAGAGGCGAACACAGAACCAGGTTCCCGGCTGCCAGTCCATGCTGAGCGAGAGGGTTTTCTCGGTCGTGGCAAAGGTCACGCCGGCATCCAGGGTGATTCCCTGCAGCAGCCCTGCACCCGCAGGGAAGGCAATCCCGTCTGCGCCGAACGACAGGGTCTGGAACCCCGCGTCCGAGATAGACAAGGCAGCGTGGAACCCAGCGCCGCACGCATCCCATCGAATCTGAGTATCGTTTCGGGAGAACACGAAAGCGCAGTCGTCCGTCATGTTCAGGCGCATCGTGTTGCCGAACGCGAACCCCGCGACAGATCCCTGAATCGAGATCGCTTGGTATGACTGCACCAGAGGGTCCGTCAGGTACAGCATGTGAGCCACAAACACATCTCCAATGTGACCGCTCACATTCGTTAGCGCGTAGTCAAACACGCCGCTGGGCGCGACGGCGTTCGGGTCGAACGCCAGCGTCCCGCTCGCGTTGAGGTCGCCGACCGTCGCCGACGCTTCGAATCGTAGCGCGTCGAAGGCAATCGCCGGAGAACCTCCTGTCCAGTCCAGCGCGAAGTCGGCGATCCCCTTGAGTGCAAACAGGTCGACGCGGTACAAAGCAGTGAACCGCTGCCCGAAGACGGAGAACGTGTCGGACGGGAGGTCGAAGGCCATCTCCGCATTCCACGTACCGCTGAAACGCTGGACGCCACGGGACTTCGAGACTTCGATGGTGACCGTCACGAGTTCCGAATCGTTGTCGTCCGGATCGATGACCTTGATGGTCAGGGCATCCTTCCCGACGAAACCCGCCGCCGGCTGATAGGTCACCGTCACGCTCGC
>CAIOLV010000076.1 GCA_903859225.1 uncultured bacterium | reverse complement strand
CGCCGATGGCCTCGGCATCGGAGCGGCCGTGGGCAATGACGACGACGCCGTTCACGCCGAGGAGCGGGGCGCCGCCGCGCCGCTTATAGGAGAAGACCTGTCGCATGTCGGCGAAACTGCGCCGTAACAGGAAGGCTCCGGCCTTGGTGATGGCGCTTCTCAGCATGGATCGCTTGAGGAGGGTGGAGAACGCAGCAATCCCACCCTCGATCGACTTGAGGAAGATGTTGCCGACGAAGCCATCACAGACGACGACATCGACAGGGCGGTCGGTCAAGAGTCGGTGCGGCTCGACGTTCCCGGCAAACGGAAGAGGGCCGCCGCGAAGCACCGCGAACGTCTCGCTGGCGACGCGATTGCCCTTCGCCTCCTCCTCCCCAATGTTGAGCAATCCGACGGTCGGCTCTGCAATCCCGAGGACGGAGCGAGCGTAGCTGGCTCCCATGAGCGCGAAGGCTTCAAGATGCTCGGGAGCGCAGTCGGCGTTCGCCCCGACGTCGATGACGAGGAAATCCTGGCTTCGCAGGCTGGGAAGAACGGCCAAGAGGCCGGGTCGTGGGATGCCCGAGACGCGCCCCAGCGTGAAGAGAGAACCCGCCACCACGGCGCCGGTGTTGCCCGGCGAAACGAAGGCGTCCGCGTTGCCGGCCTTGAGCGCCTCGAGGCCGACAAGGAGAGAGGAGTCCTTCTTCTCCCGCACAGCGCGGACTGGAGCGTCGTCCATTCGGATGACCTGGGAGCTGGGGAGGATTTCAAACTGGCCGCCAACCGACTCGCCGGCCTCGGACAGCGCAGTGCGAATAGCCTGTGGGTCACCGACAAAGACGATGTCGAGCGATTGGCGACACCCTGCGGCGACTCCGCCCGCGACCAGTTCGCGGGGCGGAAGATCCCCGCCCATCACATCGAGTAGGATCCGCATGCTCCGCCTTCCGGATGTCGTGAGGGTTGGTGCCGAAGGGGGGACTTGAACCCCCACGGGCGTAATGCCCACATGGCCCTCAACCATGCGCGTCTGCCAATTCCGCCACCTCGGCTACGGCGGCGAATATAGCCTGCAAGACGGGCGAATGCAAAAGGACGCCCGGCAGACCCCGGACGCCGACTCCCGCGTCGAGAACGACGGGATTTGCCTTCCCTAGGGAAGTACTCTATGATGGACGAGGTGTGATGGGCTAGATCTGGCGGAGGTGACCGGATGAAAGCCAGGGCATACGCCGGCTGGATTGCTGGAGGACTCCTTCTCGCCACGCTCGTCGCTTCGATGGCCTGGATGCTCACGGCACAGTCGGCGACGTACAGCGGGGTGACCTTCCCGATTGGGGATCGCGCGTTCGCGGATCGCGTCGTGGAGTACATCGCGGGGAGCTGCGTGCGCGACGCGTTCGACGACCCGGAAGAGGCGCTTGGTCCTCCCGACGCGGCGAACGATGGCTGCAAAGGCTGCGGCGGGTGCGATACTCACGCCGTGTCCCTCGGTTTCCGTCTGAGCGAAATTGACGCGCGGGGACATCTGACGCTCGAGTTCGTCGACAACACCCTCGTGGATGGACCGGGGAACGACCTGTTCGTCTATATCACGAACAACAAACCTGCCCAGGTCGAGATCAGCACGGACGGGTTCCAGTACGTCTCGGTCGGCACAACGGTCGGATACCCCGGCGCCATCGACATCAGCCCCTATGT
>CAIOLV010000075.1 GCA_903859225.1 uncultured bacterium | reverse complement strand
GGGAACGAGATCCTCTTCGGGCCATTCTGGCACCAGTCCCCGGCGTGTCCGCATCCGGACGGGACGTGGGGCGTGCACGAATGGGCAAGATCCTATAGCCCGGACAGTGCGCCGATCGTCTTCCGAGGATACACCATGAACTCCCGTGGCACGGTAATCCAAGGCACTGTGTACTTCAATTGCCCGGAGTTCATATGCGATAGAGTAAGCTACTTCTAGGAGCGGGTAGCGTAGGCAATATCGGGGAGGGCGAGTGAGAAGCCACGAGCTGTCCGCGGGCGAAGCGCGCTAGTCTGCATTCGGTTCTGCCCGCACGAGATCGACCTGCTTTGGTTGAGATCGTCGGGCATCCGGTGAGAGTAGCGCGGCATGCGGTCGCATCCGCGAGGTCGTGACGTAGGGCCAGAGCTAGGAGACTGACGCGTAGCCCTCGTCGAGCGCCTTCTCGTTGATCGCGATGAGCTTCTCTTTTCCCCCATCGCGCAGCGCACTCGCCATCGTGCGCTTCACGATGTCGAGCGGTACTACGCCGGTGGCCTTGACGTAGGCGCCGAGGGCCACCATGTTGACCGTGCGCACGTTTCCAGTGCGCGTCGCGATCTCGTTGATCGGGATGGCATGTGTCGTGATGTCTCTGCGTTCGACGGCGCGGCTGATGAGCGACCGATTGACCAGGAGAACGCCCTTCTTCGCGACCGTCGACTCGAACTTGTCGAGCGATGGGAGGTTCAGCGCGATGACCGCAGTCGGCTCATCGACGATGGGCGAGCCGATCGGCGCGTCAGAGAGGATGACGGTGCAGTTCGCGGTTCCGCCGCGCATCTCCGGGCCGTACGAGGGAAGCCAGGTGACCTCGAGGCCGTGGGTCATTCCTGCTTGTGCGAGGATCTTCCCGGCGAGGATGACGCCCTGTCCGCCAAATCCGGCAATGACCACCGAACGTTCCATCACGCCCCCTTGTTGACGAGATCGCCGAGTGGGAAGACTTTCGTCACGTTGTCCACGACGTGCTGGTTCGCCTGAAGGGGCGACATATGCCAGTTCGTCGGGCATGTTGCCAGGACTTCGACCAACGAGTATCCCTTCCCATCTACCTGGTTCTGGAACGCTTTCTTGATCGCCTTCGTGCACTCCATGATCCGCCGCGTGTCGTACAGCGCCTGGCGGGTGATGTACACCGGCGCCTCGAGCTGCGCAATGATCTCGGAGAACCGAATGGGGTACCCGGCGGTCCGCGGATCCCTGCCTTCGGGTGTCGTCGTGGTGCGCTGAGAGACGAGCGTCGTCGGAGCCATCTCGCCGCCCGTCATGCCGTAGATCTGGTTGTTGACGAAGATGACCGTGATGTTCTCGCCCCGGTTCGCGGCGTGGATCGACTCGGCCGTTCCGATGCTCGCGAAGTCGCCGTCTCCCTGATACGAGAAGACGATCCGGTCGGGGCGTGCGCGCTTGAGCCCCGTCGCGACGGCACTCGCACGGCCGTGCGCAACTTGGAGCGCGTCGCAACGGTACCAGAGGTAGGCGAACACCGCGCAGCCGACGGGCGCGATGCCGATGGTCCGCTCGGCGATGCCGAGTTCATCGATCGTCTGCCCGATGATGCGCGTGATGATCCCGTGATGGCAGCCGGGACAGTAGGTG
>CAIOLV010000074.1 GCA_903859225.1 uncultured bacterium | reverse complement strand
GTCATCGATCACTGTCTCGCGCTTTCCGCGGACGCGACGAGTCCGCTGTTCGGACTCGTCGACGCGGGCGCCATCGGCGCTGCCGGGCACTCGTTCGGCGGGAAACTCGCCCTCCTCGAGGCCGTGACGGACCCGCGCGTCCGCGCGATCGCCGCACTGGATCCAGTGGACGGCGGGGGCCTGCTTCCCGCCGACCCGATCCTCACGCCGAGTGTCGCACCGGAACGGATGGCCGAGATCCACGTGCCCTTGCTGTTCGTCGGCGCAGAGCTCGGCGGCGTCTCCACAGGGATCATCGCGTGCGCCCCGACGAGCGAGAACTACCAACGCTTCTATGAGGCGGCCAACCCTCCGGCAATCGAGATCACGCAGCTCGGAGCCGGACACGGGCAGTATGCTGATCCAGGCGCGGCGCTCATTCTTGCAGCGTGCGCTCCGGGAACCGCTTCAGCCGAGTGGGTTCGCGCGTCCTCGGCTGCCTATCTGACGGCCTTCTTCCTCGGCCGCCTCTCCGGCGACGTCGGGGCGCTCGCGTGGCTCGACGCGCGCCTTACCGACGACGAGACGCAGGGGCGAATCCTCGTGCGGCGGAACTAGCCCAAGGAAACCAGCTAGAGGAGCCTGGCGCCGATCGCGTCGTAGGCGGCGATGGCTGCCTTGGAGGCCGAACTCTCCGGGTACTCGCGTGCGAGAAGCGTCCATACCATCGAGTCGTGCGGCGTGCCGTCGGCGTCTCGCGACAGCTCCCGCCGCGTCGCCTCGTGGGTGAACCCGAGCTTGCGCGGCACCGCAGCGCTCGCGACGTTGTCCGGTCGGCAGTGGATCTCGACCCGCTCGACCTTGGCGATCTCGAACGCCACCTTGACGAGCACCGATGCCGCCTCCGTCGCGAGGCCTCGCCCGACGTGCGACGCGCGGATCCAGTAGCCGATCTCAAGTCCTCCCGCGTCGAGCCGCGTGTGGAGTCCGCTCGAGCCGACCGCGAGGCGCTCGTCGCGCGACAGGATCCCGTAGACGTAATCGCGATCGAGGTCGAACTCGCCGCGGAACACACGCAACCGGTCAGCCTTCGCCTCGACCGATTGCGGCTCGTAGACCGCCCACGGCATCCATGGCCGCAGATGGTCGAGGCTCGAATCGATGGCCTCCTTCAGCAGGCGCGCGTCGTCCGGCTGCCAGCAGCGCAGAACCAGGCGCTCGCTCTCCACTCGATACGGCATCGCGCGCTTCGCGTTCTCCACAACGGCTCCTTCGATTCCCGACGCATCCAGTCTAGCCGGTTGGCGAGCGCCGTTCAGCCGTCGATGCCCGGAGCCGTCGCGAGTCCGCCAAGCGCCGTCTCCTTGTAGCGCGCGTCGAGATCGCGGCCCGTGCGACGCATGGCGTCCACGACGGCGTCGAACGAGACGCGATCCCCGCCGCCCGAGATCATCGCGAGACTCGCAGCGTTGAGTGCCGACACGGCGCCCGCGGCGTTGCGTTCAATGCACGGGATCTGTACGAGGCCGTCGACCGGGTCGCAGGTGAGTCCGAGGTAGTGCTCGAGTGCGCTCTCCGCGGCGCGATCGATCTGGTCCTTGATGCTCCCTCCGAGGAGATAGCAGACCGCCCCCGCCGCCATCGCACTCGCCGCGCCGATCTCACCTTGGCACCCCACTTCGGCTCCGGAAATCGACGCGTTCGCCGCAATGACCGATCCAATCCACCCCGCAACGAGCAGCGCTCCGCGGATCCCGTCGCGATGGACGTCCATCTTCTCCTCTACCACGCGGAGACACGCCGGGACCACACCGCACGACCCGCACGTCGGCGCCGTGACGACGGATCCGCCGGCGGCGTTCTCCTCGGCCGCCGCAATCGCGTAGATCGAGACGAGCGACGCCTCGGGCGAGAGCACGTGGAAGTGCGGCAGCTGTTCAAGAAACCGTGCGTAGAGGTTGCGGGCGCGGCGCTCGAGGCAGAGCGATCCCGGCAGCACGCCGTCCGCCGCGAGGCCACGCTCCATGGCCTTCCTCATCAGCGCCCACATCTCGTCGAGGTGTGCGTCGACCTCGGCGCGAGAGTGCCCGTGCTCGACCTCCTCGGCTCGGTAGACGTGCTCGACCAGATCGATGCCCAGGCGTTCGCACTCCGAGACGACGTCCGTTGCCTTGACCGAGTCGCGCCTCGTCTCACCGCGATCGAGTTTTCCGAAGGTCCCGCCAGCCAGCCGTCCGCCACCGATCGAGTAGTACGTCTCGGCCAAGGCTTCTGCGCCATCGGCGGCGAGCAGCACGAAGCGCATCGTGTTCGGATGAGGAAGGTCATGTGGGGCGGCGTCGAAAACGACATCCCGATCTACGTCGAAGAGGAGCTCCTCGTCGCCGACGTGCACCCGCCCCGCCTTGCGCACTCGCTCCTCGACCTCGGCGAGCGTCGTCCCGGCGAGCTCGCGCGGCCCGTATCCAGCAAGCCCTGCCGCAATTGCTGCGTCCGCAAGGTGCCCGCGGCCCGTGAGCGCAAGGCTTCCGTAGAGCGTGACCCGAATCCTCGCCCCGGCGCCCATCGCTGCAGCCGGCTGTGCGGCCTTCTTCAAGAAGGCCTGCGCAGCTAGCATCGGTCCGAGTGTGTGGGACGAGCTCGGCCCCACTGCCGGCTTCAGAATCTCGAATACGCTGGGCAACGCCGCGGGAGACGTCGTCACGTCTTTCTCCCCTTGCCTTCGGCGGCGCCCTGCGTCATGGCACTGGCCCGCCGGCGGGCGTAGTTGCGCTGAGCCTTTGCGCGGTTCCCGCACTCAGCCATGTCGCACCAGCGGCGGCTCCGGTTGCGGCTTGCGTCGAGGAAGAGCCAGTCGCAGCGCTCGCCTGCACACTCGCGCACTCGTTCGACGTCCGGGGACACGAGCAGATCGGCAGCCGATCGCGCGACGATCCAGATCGGAAGCTCGAGCGCGCCCTCCGCCTCGTGCCAATCCCAAGCGAAGCCATCGCCGTGCGGGACAAGTCGAAGATGACGGTATGCATCGGCCACGGCATCGTTGATCGCTGCCAGGTCGGCGGCCTCCGCGGCCCGTCCGCCAGCCAGCGAGGAGAACGCCCGGTACAGAGCCTCACGCAACGAGATCGCCTGCCTGTGCACAGCCTTCGCGCGGTCAGGCCTGGCGACGGCGCGCCTCAAGAGCTCCTTGCCCTGCCGGGCGTCCAGCGCTTCGACGTGCTGCGTCCAGGCGATGAGGTCTTCGTAGTCGCGAAGCAGGCGGTCTGTGGCTGGCTCGCCGCGCCATCCGGCGGTGTTCGTGAAGTCGAGGCACAGCTCACCGCCGAGCAGCGCCAGCTTGCCCACTTGGCCCTTCGAGTCCGACATGGTTTCTTGAGATTCTATCCACCACAGCGTCCTTGACAAGTTAGGCGGAGGCGAGTAGGATGCTCCCGTATCATCTTTTGGTGGTTAGAGGGAGCCAACGCTAACAAGGAGGGATCATGCTCGGCTACTCCGGAATCGACTGCGCTGAGTGCATGGCATACAAGGGGACGGTAACGACCGACGCTGCTCTGCTGGAGAAGGCCGCCGGGAAATACCAGAACGGCGCCTTCACCCTACAGGAGTGGGGCTGCCTCGGCTGCACGCCGGCCGAACAACCGTTCCTCGCCAAGTACTGTGCAAAGTGTGAGATCCGCGTCTGCGCCACCGCCAAGTGTGTCCCGAACTGCGCCGCGTGCGCGGAGTACGACTCGTGCCAACAGATCAAGGACTTCATGGAGGGCGGGGAGCTGGCCCAGCGCGTGGATTGGCTGCGGGAGCG
>CAIOLV010000073.1 GCA_903859225.1 uncultured bacterium | reverse complement strand
TCAAATGCGACCGCATTCCAGCTTAGGGAATCGGGCGCCGGCAGAGTACATTGCAGAGCTGTTGGGGATCGAAGCAATTCCGAGTCGTCAACGAGCCAAGGCTCTGACCTAATGACTCGACCTAGCACGGGGGCAGGGTCAGGAAGGGTCTAGACTAACTTGAGAAGTGGACCGAACACCGGGGCTAGGTCGTCAAGCAGTGTCAGCCCTCGACCGGCGGATGGTCCGGCGGTTGCCCACGTAGAAAGCAGGACGAAAGGAGCGAAGCAATGACCAAGATGAATGGCTCCATCCCCGCCCTCGTCGACGAGAAAGGCACGACCAGGTGGCCGGGGACCAAGGTCGGCGAGCCCACCCCAAAGGTCAAGGGCGTCCCCGCCGAGCTGGCGCGCAACCTCGCCAACTTCGACGACCTCGACTTCCGCGTCTACACCGGCCAGCAGTGGCAGGACCTCCACAAGACCCACACCAAGGACGTGGTGGCGCACTGGCCCGATGGCCACTCCACGCAGGGCCTCGAGAAGCACATCGAGGACCTCAAGTACATGTTCACCTTCGCCCCGGACAATCGGGTCAAGGAGCACCCGGCCCGCTTCGGGACGGCCGACGGCGAGTGGACGGCGGTGACCGGCTGGCTCGAAGGCACCTTCACGAAGCCCATGGCCATCGGCGACGGCAAGTTCATCGAGCCGACCGGCAAGACCTACCGGATCCCCATGGCCACCATCGGCCACTGGAACAGGGACGGCATCATGTTCGAGGAGTTTCTCTTCTGGGACAACGGCGAATTCATGAAGCAGATTGGCCTGGCGAAGTAGTCCAGGCTGGCGACGCGCGTGAAGGAGCTGCGACGGCGCGAATGGAACGGCTCGGAACGGGAGCCACCGCGACGACCACAAGCGGACCGCATCTGAGGCTCCTCTTGTGGGAGGGGGCCAAGGCCCGGGAAGTGCACCCGACGGACAAGGGCTCGACACTCACTCGGAGGCTCTTCGCGAGTCACGCCCGCGCCATGGAACAGGCGTTCTCGTGCGTCGCCGGATCAGAGAAGGAAGCACCCGCTACCCTCCTTCGCAAGGTCCGTGGTCAAGCGGATGAGGCGGCTCCGTGCAGCGCCTGGACGCTGTCGAACAACGGAAAGGAGTTGCCATGATCACGATTCGAAGGGCGGAGGACCGCGGTCACTTCGACCACGGCTGGCTGAACACGTACCACACGTTCTCGTTCGCTGATTACCACGACCCCGAGCACATGGGGTTCCACAGCCTGCGGGTCATCAACGAAGACCGGGTGCAAGCGGGCCAGGGGTTCGGGACCCATCCCCACCGCGACATGGAGATCGTTTCCTATGTGCTCGAGGGCGGCCTCCAACACCGCGACTCGATGGGCAACGGCTCCATCATCCGACCCGGGGAGGTCCAGCGGATGAGCGCCGGGACCGGCGTCACTCACAGCGAGTTCAACGCCTCCAAGGATGAGCTCGTCCATTTCCTCCAGATCTGGCTGCTGCCGGCCAAGGGCGGCATCAAGCCAGGCTATGAGCAGAAGGCTTTCGCTCCCAAGGAGATGGCCGGCCGGCTGCGGTTGGTCGCATCGACGGACGGCCGCGAGGGCAGCGTGACAATCCATACCGACGCGGTCCTGCATGCCGGACGGTTCGGCAAGGGCGGCACGTGCGAGCTGGCTCTCGCCAGTGGCCGGCACGCCTGGGTACAAATCGCCCGCGGGCAGGCACGGATCAACGGACAGAACTTGAGGGCAGGTGATGGCGCAGCGCTGTCGGGCGAGGCTGCGGTGCGAATCGAGGGGATCGAGGCGAGCGAGGTCCTGGTCTTCGACCTGCCATGAACAAGGTGAGCGCGGAGCCCAGCCGGCGGCGGGAGTAAGAATACTATGACGACACAGACCCAGAATACCTCGAACCCACGGATGCCGGTCGTCTTCGCGGCGCACGGGGCGCCGGTCTTGCTCGACGACGCCGCATGGGTGAACGAGCTCGCGACATGGGCCAAGGCCATGCCCCGGCCGAAGAGCATCCTTATGGTCTCGGCTCATTGGGACGAGCGACCGACGACTCTGGGCGCAACTCGAACGGTGCCGCTTGTGTACGACTTCTACGGCTTCCCCGAGCGGTACTACCAGACGAAGTACGAAGCGCCCGGCGCGCCCGCGTTGGCTGCCCGGGTCCGCGAGCTCCTGCGCGACAAGACCATCGCCGTCGCGAACAGCCCCGAGCGGGGGCTCGACCACGGCGCGTACGTGCCGCTCGTAGCCATGTACCCCCGTGCCGACGTGGCCGTGCTCCAGATGTCGATCCCCGGCCTCGTGCCAGACGAGCTGGTCGGACTTGGCCGGGCGCTCGCGCCACTGCGCGATGAGGGTGTGCTTATCTTCGGGAGCGGATTCCTTACGCACAACATGCGCTACGCTTTCAGGCCCGGCGTCCCGACGTGGGCGCGGGAGTTCGACGCCTGGGCCGAGGACGCCCTGTCTCGCCTCGATCTCGAGGCCCTCGAGGACTTCCACGCACGTGCCCCGGGCGCCTGGATGGCGCTGCCGACCTGGGAGCACTACGCACCCGTGCTCATCGCCGCCGGCGCCGTCGCCGACGAACGGCCGAAGGCGGCGTTTCCCATCACCGGATGGTGGATGGACGGGGCCTTCACCAAGAGGTCGGTACAGTTTGGCTAAAGAACGTTTCGTCAACCTTGGCGTCGCGAAGCAAGAGGAGACCATGCGTTGACCTGCTCCCCGAAGACCGGTGCACGGATTAGGTGAGTCTCTGCCTTGGTGACCCTGCCCCCGTGCTAGGTCCAGTCATTAGGTCAGAGCCTTGGCTCGTGACCCTGCCCCCGTGCTAGGTCGAGTCATTAGGTCAGAGCCTTGGCTCGTTGACGACTCGGAATTGCTTCGATCCCCAACAGCTCTGCAATGTACTCTGCCGGCGCCCGATTCCCTAAGCTGGAATGCGGTCGCATTTGA
>CAIOLV010000072.1 GCA_903859225.1 uncultured bacterium | reverse complement strand
GTCGGAACGCACTTCGTGAACGGAATGTCCTACACGTTCACCTGGCGTGCGACGCTCGTCGCACCCCCGGCACCTACGTCGTAGCGCTCAGCAGAACGCCACGCAACGTCCCTCTAGATCCGCCCTTCGCGCTGGTCTCGCTCTACGAGTTCCGCCGAGCGGCGCGCGGGATCTCCCCAGCCCCCTCCGCCCGGGGTCTGGATGCAGAGGGCCTCGCCCTCGGCAAGCTGAATGGAACCCTTGCTTGTCACACGCTCTTCCTGCCCGTCTGCCCGAATGCGTGTGTTCCGGCCGACGGCCCCGGCCTCTCCGCCACAGACCCCATACGGGCCGCGCTCGCGGCGATCCGTGAGCAGAGACACCCTGGCCGTGTGACCGATCGCTCGGATCTCGCGGCGGATCCCCAGCCCGCCTCGGTGTTCTCCCGCCCCACCCGTTCCGGGCGCTAGCTCATAGCGCACCACCCGGAGCGGATACGCCGTCTCCAGGGCCTCGACGGGGGTGTTCAGCGTGTTCGTCATGTGAGAGTGGACCCCATCCATCCCATCCACCGACGCCGTACCGCCGAACCCGCCGCCGATCGTCTCGTATAGCGTGTACGGTTGCCCGGTTCGCGGGTCCACGCCGCCGATCGCGACGTTGTTCATCGAGCCTTGGCACGCTCCCATCGCTCGGCCGGGAATGGCGGCACCGAGCGCCCCGAGGATGACGTCGACGATGCGTTGAGCCGTCTCGAGGTTCCCGCCAACCACGGCGGCCGGAGCGACCGCGTTGATCACCGTTCCCGGCGGAGCGACGATCTCGATCGGGCGGTAGCAGCCGGAGTTCGCAGGAATCGTCGGGTCCGTTGCGGCGCGAACGGCGAAGTACGTCGCGGACGCGGTGACCGCCAGCACCGCGTTCACCGGACCGACCGCCTGCGGGGCGCTCCCGGTGAAGTCGACCACCAGGCGATCGTCCCTCGCCTCGATCGACACACGAAGGGTGATCTCTCCCTGCACCACCCCGTCGCCGTCCAGGAAGTCCTCGAAGCGCACGATGCCGCGGGGAAACCGAGCGATCTCGGCCCGCATCCGCCGCTCGGAGTACGCCAGGACCTCACTCATCCCGTCGATCGCTGTCTCCCGTCCGTACCGATCGAACAGATCCTGCATCCGCGCGACGCCCATCCGACAGCCCGCCGCCTGGGCACGCAAGTCGCCCCGTCGCTCGTGCGGCGTCCTGACGTTCGTGAGGATGAGGGAGAGAAGGTCCTCCACAAGTTCACCCTGCCGCCACAGGCGCACGGGCGGAATCCGCAATCCCTCCTGGAAGATCTCCACGCTGTCACCAGCGAGGCTTCCCGGCTCTTTCCCGCCGACGTCGGCGTGATGCGCCCGATTCGCAACGAACGCCGAGAGCACGCCGCGAAAGAAGACGGGGGCGACGAACGTGATGTCGGGCAGGTGGGCGCCTCCGGCGTACGGATCGTTGACGACAACGATGTCGCCCGCAGCGAACTTGCCGGCCGCCTCGATGGCGGCGGCAACCGAGTAGGGCATAGCCCCGAGATGCACAGGGATCGACTCGGCCTGCGCCACCATGTTCCCGGCGCGGTCGAACACGGCGGACGAGCAGTCTCGTCGCTCGTTGATGTTCGGGCTGTACGCCGTGCGAATGAGGTCGGCGTTCATCTCGTCCGCCACCGCGCTGAGCGCGTGGCGAAGAACCTCGAGGGTGATCGCGTCAATCGTGGTTCTTGGCATCCCGTCCCACCTCGAGGAGGATGTTCCCTGCACGGTCGCAGTGTCCGGAAGCTTCAGACGGCACGAGGATCGTCGCGTCCTCACCCACGATGACCAGCGGGCCGCGGAAGTCCGCACCGCGCTCCAGCGCATCGCGGCTGCACATGCGTCCGGGCACCGGCCCCGATGCGTCGAGCCAGAACCGGTGCGCCCGGTCGACGCGCTTCTCTCCTTCCGAACGTACGACGCACTGCCCGGCCCCCACGAGGGCCGGCCCTTGCGCTCGCAGCCGCAGCGTCACGAGCTCCGCCGCCTCGTCCGGCGACCCGTGACCGTAGCGGACCTCGTGCGCTCGCTCGAACCCCCTTCTCAGCTCTGCCATATCGGTGCTATCGCCGCAACCGTCGAGCGGAACGGTCAACTCGTGCGACTGTCCGACGTAGCGCACGTCGGCTGAGGCAATGAACTGCATGTCCGCGTCACGAATGCCTTCCGCCCGCAACGTGTCTGTGCCGCGCGCGCGAAGCTCCCCAAGGATGGCCGCCACGCGCGCTCCATCCAATCTCGCGAGGGAGACGACGAGGCTCCGGCTGTAGTCGTGGCCTGTCTCCGCGACGATCAGGCCGAGCGCGGAGAGCACACCCGCCGCACGCGGTATGACGACGCGGGACATTCCGAGTCGCCGAGCGATCGCCGCACCGTGAAGTGGACCCGCTCCGCCAAATGCGAGCAGCGCATAGCCCCGCGGGTCGCGGCCTCGCTCCACGGTGACGACGCGAATCGCGCGCTCCATCGCCGCATCCGCGACCTCAAGGATCCCGAGAGCGGCGCGCTCCACCGACAACCCAAGCGGGCGCCCCACCTCTTCTTGAACCGCGGTTCGGGCGGCTTCCATGTCCAACTCGGGCAATCCGCCGAGCGCGAGGTCCCCCGCGAGGTGGCCGAGGACGAGATGGGCATCCGTGACCGTGGCGCGCCCGCCGCGGCCGTAGCAGGCCGGGCCAGGGTGCGCCCCCATGCTTTTCGGTCCGACTCGCAGTGCGCCGCCGCGATC
>CAIOLV010000071.1 GCA_903859225.1 uncultured bacterium | reverse complement strand
GCGGCCGCGGTCACGATCCGACCGGCCGCACTTGCCGACCGTCCAGAGTGGTTGCGGCTTCGCCACAGTCTGTGGCCGCACCACTCACCGGCGGACCTGGATGCAGAACTCGCTCAACTCCTCAACGACCGCCGATCCCGGACGTTCGTTGCCGAGGTCTTCCAGGGCCGGCTCTGCGGCATCATCGAGGTCACGCTGCGCGACGCAGCCGAGGGCTGCACGAGCCATCCTGTCGGGTACATCGAAGGATGGATCGTCGATCTCGAGCATCGCAACCGAGGCATCGGACGACGCCTGGCGGAGTCCGGGGAAACCTGGGCGCGAGAGCGTGGCTGCACGGAAATGGCCTCCGACACGTCCCTCGACTACGCGGACAGCCCTGCTGTCCACGCCGCGATCGGGTATGACAAGGTCGGAGTCACGCTGCACTTCCGCAAAGCGCTCTAGTTCGTCCGCGGCGTCGTCGCCTGAGGGATGATGCACACCAACGTCATCGGAAGGGAAGTGCTTAGAACATGTGTCGAGCGATGGATTGGAAAGAGAAACGGATGTAGACTCCTCCTGAGGTGACCGTCATGGGGAGGTTGGCAACTCGGCTTGTTGTGGCAGTCCTCGCGCTCGCGATCATTGCCCCTGCAGCATCGGCGGCGTTCAATCTGTTCAATCGCGCGGCGTTCATCGTCGAAGTTGAGCGCACGTTCCGCCCGCTGGAATCGCTCCTCGCTCCGGGCGATCGGTTCGATTACGAACACGCGGCGTTCTTCTCCGGATACCTGAACGGTCGCGACGAGCATCTGATCGTCGTCCTGCTCGCCGACGGCTCGCCCTCGGTGGCAAAGTCGGAGGAGCTCGGATACTCGCTCGACTGGCCCGATGTCGGCATCCTGCCACTCTTTGCGGTGATGGTGCTCCCTCCGACGGACTGCATTCGCGACGTGGACTACAACGTACCGTACCTCGTGCGGGGGGTGAGCTGGGACGTTGGAGACGTCGTCGATGCCTCTGGCGCCTTCGTGCGGGACGTGCAGACGTGGTGGGCGAGAGGAACGGACGAACCGATGTACCTGCGGTTCTCCGGCAACCTCAAGATCCATCTGCAGACGTGCGTGACGGTGTCGATGAACCAGAACTGAGGCGGCCGTGAGCTCCTTCGTCTCCGCGTCTCTCGATCGGCTGGTGTCGGATCTCGAGTCTGCGGGCGTTCTGCAGTCGGAGGCCGTTCGTCGCGCTTTCCGGCGGGTCGAGCGGCACCGCTTCGTTACCCACTGGTATTGCCTCATGGCGGACAGCCGGCGCGTCGTCTGGTCACCCGAGACCCTCGACCGTGACGCGCCGGACGCGGAGAGCCTCCGCCGCATCTACTCGGACCGTCCGCTGGTGACGCGCCTCGACGGTTCGAGTCCGATCAGCTCCTCGACCTCGCCGCGCCTGATGGCCTCGATGCTCGAGGCACTCGATCTCCGGCCGGGGATGCGCGTGCTCGAGATCGGCACAGGGACGGGCTACAACGCCGCGCTGCTTGCGGAGATCCTCCAGGATGCTGGGTCTGTCTACACGGTCGACCTTCGGGAAGACGTCGTGGAAGAGGCGCGCGCCTCCTTGCGCGAGGAGGGTTACGAAGAGGTCCACGTCGCTTGCCGTGACGGCTATTGGGGGTACGTGGAGGGCGCGCCGTTCGATCGAATCATCGTCACGGTCGGTTGCTCGGATACGAGTCCGCATTGGCTCGAGCAGATGGCCGCGGGCGGGAGTCTCCTCGTTCCCCTGCTCCACGGCATCCTGCACCCGCTCGTGCGGATCGTACGGGAGCACGAGTCGACGGCCGGACGTGTCATCGGCTCGTCCTCGTTCATACCTTCGAGCGGTGCCCTGCGATGGGTGAACCCATGGCAGAGCTATTGCGTTGTTGGACTGCCGCCACAGCCGTGCTGGACGCGGCCGGCGCTCGCCGGCCTCCCGCACGAGGGTCTATCCGGCAACGCGCTTGAGGATCCGGACCATCGGAGTTTCCACTTCTTCCTCTCTCTCTGTTCGCGGGAGTTGTGGTACTCCGTGTATGGCTACGGGCTGGCCGATCCCGGAGCGGGCGCCGCTGTGGTAGTCTCCGCGCATGGCGTCCACGGATTCGCGCGGCCGGAGTCGGGCGCAGCGCTCGAGCGCCTGTACGAGAGGCTCGTCGGCCTCTCGAGCGCGTGGTGCAAACTAGGTCGGCCGTCGGCCGGCGACTACGAGCTCTCATTCATTCCCAGGACGGACGAGCCGAATCTCGGCGCGGACAGCCGCGGGGAGTGGGTCATCGAGCGGATCACGTCATGGGAGGTCGTGCGGCTGCCGCACGCGAGGACGGCCTAGTCCCTGCGCGGCGGCCACGGGAAGAAGGCGCTCGTTCGGCGCACAGTCGGCGTATTGCGGCCTTCTCTCCGAGAGGCCCTTCTCCAGCATTCGGACTCCCGACACGCGCAGAAGAAGGAACGTGATCGTCGTCGGACCGACCACCGACGAAGCGGCCGCGGGCGCGGACATCGCGACGAGGAAGACGCCCCACCAGAGAATGGGCTCTCCGGCGCAGCATTTGCGCACTGGGCCGGTCCTGTCCGTTCGAAAGGACGAGCCCGCTCGGCATCAGGAAATGGCGGTACAATGCCGCCGCGGACGTAGCGGCCGGGCGGGGCCTCAACACGTGCATGCAACGTGGACACGAAAGGAG
>CAIOLV010000070.1 GCA_903859225.1 uncultured bacterium | reverse complement strand
GGCGAAGCTTCTTGCGGGGTGCGCACGGGCGATCGTTCCCAGGATCTTCTCCAGGTGGAAGCGACCGCCTGCCGGCTGGATCCAGTCGACCGTCTGGCCGTACAGGAGGAACCCGACGCGATTGCCCTGGCGGATGAAGTGTGCGACGAGGCTCGCCGCGGCGCGGCAAGAAGGCTCGAACGTCGACTCGACGCCGGAGCGGACATGGGCCGTGACGCGGACGTCGAGGACGACGATGACGTCCGTCATGCGCTCGTCTTCGTGCTCGTTGACGAAGGGCCGGTCGTACTTCGCGAAGGAGCGCCAGTTCACGCGGCGAATGTCGTCGCCGGGAACGTAGGCGCGGCAACCGAAGAACTCGACCCCGGGTCCGGCGACGCGCGCCTTGACCGGGCCGACGGCGGTGTGCGTTTTTCGCGGACGGATCCGAATTGTGGGCAGCGTCTCGATGCGCGGCAGCGCGGCGACGAACGTCGAGCAGTCGAAACGGTATTCGTCGAGCGACAGACCGAGGCGGGCCCAGACGAGGACGCGGATCGTGGCCTGCACATGCACGCCGCGATCCGCTCTCAGGGTGTACGTCGCCGTCACGGTTTCGCCGTTGGGGAGAGGTCCGCAGAATACGGGCTCGCCGGAGACGAGCGCAGTGCCATCCGGAATCTCGTCGAGCACGGCCGCGAAGGACACGGCAGGACCGCTGTTCGTCACGGAGAGGTCCATCTTGACGGTGTCGCCCTCCGTCACGCGGCCGGACGACGGCGAGCGCGTGGCCTCGAGGACGGGCCGCTCGATCATGGCGTGGGACAGGAGGAGCGAGGCTGCGTAGACGAGAAGCGGCACGCCGAGGAGGAGCAGTGCCGGCGACCGGCCGTAGAGGCCGGCGACGACGAACGCCGTCCCGAACAGGAGTCCCACGGGAAACCGGCGGTCACTCCCCATCCTAGGACACCTTCGGAACCATCGTCGAGTCGAGCACGGATTGGACTACGGCCTCTGTCGACGCGTGACGGGTCCAGAACTCCGGCCGCAGGATCATTCGGTGCGCGAGGGCGGAGACGGCGAATCGCTTGACGTCGTCCGGAATGACGTAGTCGCGACCTTCGATCGCCGCCCAGGCCCGGGCTAGCTTGAACAGGGCGAGCGATCCCCGCGGGCTCGCGCCGACGTAGACGCTGGGGTGCGCGCGCGTGCGGCCGACAAGCTCCACAATGTAGGTCGTCAGCTCGTCATCGATGATCACGGCCTCAACGGCATGCCGCATGGCAAGGAGTTCCTCTGCGTTGGTCACGGGTTCGAGCGCGACCTCATCGTCGCGTCGTGCCGCCCGACGGTGAAGAATCTCCACCTCGTCCGACGCCGTGGGGTAGCCAACGGCGAGTCGGACCATGAACCGGTCGAGTTGAGCTTCGGGAAGCGGGAACGTGCCCTCGTACTCGATCGGGTTCTGTGTGGCGAGCACGACGAACGGTTGCGGCAGCCGTCTTGTGTCGCCGGCTATCGAAACCTGCATCTCCTGCATCGCCTCGAGGACCGCCGACTGCGTCTTGGGCGTGGCGCGGTTGACCTCATCGGCGAGGACCACGTTCGCGAAGATGGGGCCGGGCGCGAGGACGAACTTGCCCGTCTCGCGGTCGAAGATGTGCGAGCCCGTGATGTCGCCAGGCAAGAGATCCGGGGTGAACTGGATTCGTCGGAAGTCGAGACCGAGAACGCGGGCGAAGCTGCGCGCGATGAGCGTCTTGGCCAGACCGGGGTTGTCGACGAACAGGACGTGCCCGCCGGCGAGAATCGTCGCGGCGACCTGACGAAGGACGTCGTCCTTGCCGACGACGGCGCGACCCACTTCCCGCACGATGGCGGCGGAGCGCTCCTTGACTTGCTCTACGTTCATCTACGCCTCCTCTTGTTGGCGTTCCAGTTCAGCGAGAGTCGCCCGAACGAGGTCGGTGAACTCGGGTCCAGAAAGGTGCGAGAGGCCTTCGCGGTCCAGAAAGCGAGCGACACGCGGGTTGCGTTGGCGCAGCCTGCGCTGCGCCGCCACCCACGCCGATTCCCCCGTCCCACCGTGCTGAGACATCGCGAGATCCGAAGCCAGACGCGTCAAGCGCGCGAGGACCCGCGAGCGTGCCAACCGACTCCCGTCTACGGCCCGCAGTGCTTCGGCGATCGGAGCCAGGGACCCCGTGGGCACGACCGTGGGTTCCGGATCGCGGAGTCTGTGCCAATGCGGGCGGATCCGAAAGGCCAGCGCCATGAGGATGGGTGTCGCAAGGATCGGCGGGACCACCCACAACACGGCCTGCGGCAGCACGGCGATGGCCTCCCAGAGAGACGCGCCGTGCCGCATCGGGACGCCCAGCGCCGCGAGAACGAGGAACAGCAGAACGAGGGCTGCGACGGCGGGCGCGAGGAACGAGGGTTTCTTCGTCATGAGCTTGCCGGTTCCGGCGCCCTGAGGAGGTTGTCGTGGAGTTGCATCATGCAGCGCAGAGCGCGCGGCGCCAAAGGATCATCCGGGCGCCGGCCGTAGCGCACGAGCTCGAACAGGGACGTCAGCTCCTCGAGGGGCTGCCCGCCGAGGCCCATCGATTCGAGGGAGCGGGCGAACTCGCGCGGGGTCAGAGGACTCGGGTCAACGCCGGATGATTCGGCGAATGCCCGCACCATGTCGCGATAGCACTCCTCGACGACGCCGGCCGCATCGCGGCCGAGTCGGAGCTTCGCGAGCGCGTTGTCAACGGAATCCCTGATACCTGACTCTCGGGGCGGCGGCGCTTTCGGCTTCGGCGGCCTCAGCCGCGTCGCGGCGATGATGAGTCCGGCTGACGCGCCGAGCGCGAGCAGTCCGAACGCAACTTGGAGAAGGGCGGACGTTGTCCTCGCTTGAGTGGCTGGCGTGTTGGGCTCTACCTGCACACCGGTGACGGGGGCCGCTGCCGGCTCGCCGATGTCGGCGGTGACCTCAGCCTGCGAGGCGGCGGGCACCTCCTCCTCGAGTGACTTGGCGAGCTGGTCCCGGGCCATCCAAGCCATGACCATGACCACCCCGACGACCAAGAGCGTCACCCGAAGTGCGCCGTGCCGCCGATACCCTATGTTCTGGTGGAGGTGCATCGTGATGAAGACAAGGCCGCACAGGACGATGAGCCCGAGCGGCCCGTACGCCAGGATGTAGTCGATCGTGCGGAGCGGAGCAAGTTCTCCCGGGCGAAGGCCGTAGGCCCAGGCAGGGGGCGCGTTGCCGATCGTCTCGTCGAATGCGCTTCCCTCCGTGAGCTTGACTTGCCCGAGCGAGGCGGCGAGGAAAATCGACAGCACGACCAGTCCAAGGAGGGCGGCGACGGCGATCCACGGCGCGGCGCGTCCACTCACCTGGCATCCTCCACTCGGATGCCAAGCTCTGCGAGCTGCTTGGGAGATGCCGCCATCGGCGCGTCCGTGAGTGGGCACATCCCGTTGGCCGTCTTCGGGAATGCGATGACGTCGCGGAGCGAAGCCTCTCCGGCCATGATCATGACGAGGCGGTCCATGCCGAGTGCAAAGCCGCCGTGCGGTGGCGCGCCGTACTCCAGCCCCTGGAGGAACCAGCCGAACCGAAGGTCGGCATCCTCTGGCGTGATGCCGAGTCGCCGGAAGATGCGTTCCTGAAGCTCGCGCGAGTGGATACGGATGCTTCCGCTCCCGAGTTCCGTCCCGTTGAGAACAAGGTCGTAGGCGTAGGAAGGGATGTTGAGAGGATCCGTCTCGATCTTCTCGATGTCTTCCGGCCGAAGCGAGGTGAACGCGTGGTGTGCGCTCGCCAGGTTTCCCTCCTCGTCCAGCTCGAACAGCGGGAAATCGGTGACCCAAAGGAACTTCCATCCCGAGACGGCGAGGGACCGCTGGCGCGCCACGGTCAATCGAAGCTCTCCGAGCGGCTTCGCGATCCCCTGCCCGGCGAGCAAGAGGAGAAGGTCGCCACGCTCGGCCCCGAACGCGGCGACGAGAGCGGCCATCTCCTCTGCGGTCAGGAACTTGGCGATCGGCGACACGATCGGATCCTCGACCTTCACCCAGGAGAGGCCCTTCGCGCCGGCGGCGACGACCACGGCCTGGAGTTGGTTGAGGGTTGCCCGCGAAGCGCTTGCGTACCCCTTGGCGAGGATCCCGGCCACGCTGCCGCCCGACGCGACGGCTTCGGCAAACACGCGGAATCCGGAATGGCGGACGATCGCCGAGACGTCGAGGATTTCCATGCCGAAACGCATGTCCGGTTTGTCGATTCCGAAGCGGCGCATGGCCTCGGCGTGGGTGAGCCGCGGGAACGGGAGCGAGAGTTCGACGCCCAGGACCTCCCGATAGATGTGAGCCACGGCCGCCTCGATCAGTGCGTAGATCTCCTCCGGACTGCTGGGGAAAGACACCTCAACGTCGAGTTGCGTGAACTCGGGCTGTCGATCGGCGCGGAGGTCCTCGTCGCGGAAGCACTTGACGAGCTGGAAGTAGCGGTCGATGCCTCCCACCATGAGCAACTGCTTGAACAGCTGCGGCGATTGCGGCAGAGCGTAGAACGTCCCCCGATGCATGCGGCTGGGGACGAGAAAGTCGCGTGCCCCTTCCGGCGTGGACTTCGTCAGGACCGGCGTCTCGATCTCGACAAAACCGCGGTTGGAGAAGAAATCGCGCGTTGCCTTGAACGTGCGGTGCCGCATGCGGAGAGCGTTTTGCAGGCGCTCGCGCCGCAGGTCAACGTATCGATAGCGAAGCCGTGTCTCCTCGGTCGCATCCGCTCCATCGCCCTCCACGAGGAAGGGCGGCGTCTTCGACCGATTTGCGATGGACATCCGCTCGACCCGGACCTCGATCTCCCCTGTCTTCATCTCCAGGTTGAGGTTGCCCGCCGAGCGTCTCTGGATCGTCCCTTCAACGAGGAGGACGTCCTCGCGGTTCAGGGTGTGCGCGTCTAGGAGGTCGTTGCGGTCGTCGCCGAAGAGGAGCTGCACGAGTCCGGTGTGGTCACGAAGGTCGACGAACGTGAGCTTTCCGAGATCGCGACGACGGTTCACCCATCCCGCGAGCTTCACGTTTCGACCGACGTCGGTCGCCGACAACTGACCGCAGTACGCAGTGCGCATAGCGTGAGACCTCCGAAAGATACGATGCGCCGATTGTAGTACCGCGAGGGGGAGTCGCAAGCGCTCGCTCCTTGGCATGTAACGCCAAGGCACTCGCACGGGGGGACCGAGGGCACGCGGTGCTGAAGTCGCGGACTCAGGTGTCGGAGAGAGACCCCTTGAAGAACCGGCGGTCCATGTTCCTCTCCCAATCCGTGAAGTCGCCTTCCTCTCCGTCCATGGCGATGTGCGTCTTGATCATGTTGAGCTTGGCCGAGAGGTTGTCGAAATGGTAGACGGCGACGGCTTCGGCGCTCTTCGGCACCATTGCGGCGGCGTACTCGAGTTCGCCGTGGTGCGAGATGAGGATGTGCTCGAGTAGCACGGGCATGCGCGGGTCGGCCCACGAGAGCGCCTTGGCCTCATCGCGGACCATATCTCGGCCGAGCAAGAGGTGTCCGATGAGTTGCCCCGCGAAGCCGTAGCGTGGGGCGATGGGGTTCTCGAACTCCACCAGCTTCCCGATGTCGTGGAGAATAGCGCCGGCGACCGCGAGCCCGCGGTGGAGTCGCAGCCCCGGCTGGTCCTCCGCGAACCGGGCCACTCCCTCCGCGACCTCGAGGGTGTGCTCGAGAAGCCCGCCGATGTAGGCGTGGTGGTTTGAGACGGCGGCCGGGAGTTCGCGGAACTCCTCGGCGGTCTTGGTCAAGAGACGCGTCGTGAGGACGCGCAGCGGTTCGGGCTCGATGGTCGCAGCCAACGCGAGCAACGTCGTCCACATCTCGTCGAGGTTCCTCTCGGACGTGGGCACGAGCAGGGCGGG
>CAIOLV010000069.1 GCA_903859225.1 uncultured bacterium | reverse complement strand
TCGTCGACAGGCTCGTAGCGACTCGCCAACGCCTCATACGCTTTGCGCGGGAAGGATCGTACCCGCAGGTAGGGCTTCTCGAACGCCAACCGTTTGAGGTTTCGTTGCATGCGCTCGTAGGCCGCTTCCGTGGAGGCTTCGGCCATTACGTGAGCGACGGACTCCCGAAAGGAGAGCTTTGCAAGCTCGACGAACGGCGCTCGTTCCTCGCACGTCAGATTGGGCTCGTCGATGCACACGACGTCAGCCGGAGAATCCAGCGCCTCGACGAGCGCTGCATGGAAGATCCTGTCGACCGTCGCCTCGAACGCAGGGTCAAACGAGCAGCGGAACATCGCCTGGCGGATGGCGGACCGCGAAATAACGACCCAATCGAGATGCTCGCGCTGGTACGCCGTCTTCCCCGACCCGGGCAATCCGACGAGCACAACGAGTTGCTTCATCGCCCTCTCCCCCTCCGCACCACGCCCCAGTATGGACAATCCCCCGCGAACGGACAAGCCGCGGGACGATCATCGCTCGCCGGCCGCTGTGACGGCCGCCCACGCATTGACGAGTCCGTAGCCGTATTGATCGTCCCAGCCGCGTGAACCCAAGTCTGCGGCCGTT
Source organism: uncultured bacterium (assembly GCA_903859225.1). GTDB lineage: Bacteria > Bipolaricaulota > Bipolaricaulia > UBA7950 > UBA9294 > CAIOGO01. The sequence continues at coordinate 2,158 of CAIOLV010000069.1, read as the reverse complement.
TCTTCGAGGATCTCGATGGCGCGATCCGGCGTCAACGTGCGCGCAATCGAAAGCATCAAGGCAAGCACGCCGGCGACGTGGGGCGCCGCAAACGACGTCCCGGACTGTGACACGGCTCGCCCCCCCGCCGTGAACGTCGAGATGGCGTCGCCGGGAGCGCAGACTCCGACGCCAGTTCCACTGTTGCTGAAGCTGGCGAGAAGACCGCTCTCGGCGATCGCCGAGACGGCGAGAACGGACCCGTACCGCCCGGGATACATGACCTCATCCTGGCCCTTATTCCCAGTGATTCCCACCACAATCACCCCCCGCGCGTGGGCGTTGGAGATCGCCTGCTCGAAAGAGCTTGGCGGCTTCCCGTTCGCGAAGATGCTCAGGTTGATGATGTCGGCCCCGTTGTCGACGGCGTAGTTGACCGCTCGCTCGAACGCCTTCCAGTCGGAGGAGTGAAACTCGTTCTGTGAATCGAGGAAACGCACGTCCATGAGTTTGACGCCGGGAGCGATCCCGACGATGGGATACCGCCCGGGGCGAGCGGCGATGATGGATGCCACGCCCGTTCCGTGCCCGTGCATTGGCGACCCTTGGAGCGAGCTCGCATCATTGTCGCGGAAGTCCCAGCCGTTGACGTCGTCAACGTACCCGTTGCGGTCATCGTCGACGCCGTTCCCGGGAATTTCGTCGAGGTTGACCCACATCGCATCGGCGAGCTGCGGAATCGTGCTGTCGATCCCGGAGTCGATCACGGCGACGACCACGTCGGGCGACCCGTGCGTAACGGACCAAGCGTCGCGAGCCGCGATGCGATCGAGTCCCCAATCGGCCGGCTCTTGTGTCAGCGTGAGCAGCGCGTTCCCGTCACTCGGCGTGGGCAAGAGCGGCAGTTGGACGGGAACAATGCGAAACGGGAGGGTGGCCGAGACCAGTGCTCCTTCCCCCACGTCGAGCGTCAAGTCCACGAGGTAGGTTCCGGCAAGCTGCAACTCCCAACGGCTCGCGGCGCGCACATGGACGCGACCGCCGGCCGGCAACGCAAACGGCTCAACCGAAAACTGGTCGACGGGAACCCCGGGTGCTTCGCTCAACGCCGCCTGGCCGCGCACGTTGGCGAAGACCTGTTGCCCGCTATTCTCCACATCAAACGCGACTTCGAGCGGTGTCAGGCCAGTGACCCTCAGATCGCTGATCCGGACGACGCTCTCGCCGTGCGCTCCAATCGCAACAGCGATCGTCGCCGCAAGAAAGGCAACGGCGGCGGTGCGGGCCGCGCGCAGCCCGATCATTCAGCACGGCCTCCTTCATCGGATGTGAGGCGTCGGACGATGTCGTCGGTGAGCACCTCGGCGTCTGCCGCCCACCCGATCGACGTGACGGACAGCGAGATCGGGAAGGCGAACGACGACGTGACGTCCGAGGCGTAGGTCTGAATGCGCCCTGCGGCAATGCTTGCTCCCACATCGGGCGTCTCGGGGAGGATGCCGGCGAATCGGTTCCGAGCGACGCGGAACAGCATGTCGACCCGGCGGAGCCGGCTCAGCAGGAAGGAGGCCGTCCGCACGCGAACCCTGTCCTGGTCGCTCGTCGACGCGCTCTCCAGCCCGCCCAGATCGACCACGATGAGTGACGTGGGATGTCCGTAGCGTTTCCCTTTGCCTAGTTCGATCGGGAACTGCTCACGGAAGTGGTCGGCATTGTAGAGCCCCGTCAACTCGTCAAGCAGAACCAGTTTCCGCAGTTCCTGCTCGTGGGCGTGGATCATCGTTGTCATGAGGTGAAATCCATCGGCGAGTTGGCTCAGTTCGTCACGCACGGGAGTTCCCGGCGTGCGGCCGAGCGACAGCACGGGATCTAGACTGTAGTCTCGCTCCGACACGGCCTCGGTCGCCTTGGCGAGGCGGCGCACCGGTCGCGTGACAACCGTCGTAAGGACGATGGCGAGAAGCCCGCACAGGAACAGGACGCCCACTACGGCGGCCGCCCCGAATTGCCATGCTAGTCGGCGCTCGTACCCTGCTTGCTCGTCGAGCGACATGTCGATCAACACCACGCCGGCCCGCTGCGCGCCGGATCCGATCGGGTGCGTAGCTCGCAGGACATCGCCCGCCGGCGTTCGCACCTTCGCGACCTCGATGCCGCGCAGCCCGTCGTAGTTGGCGCT
>CAIOLV010000068.1 GCA_903859225.1 uncultured bacterium | reverse complement strand
TGTGGTCTACATGACGCGCATCCAGCGCGAACGGTTTGCGGACCCGGCGGAGTACGACCGGCTCAAGGACGCCTACGTCCTGACGCGCGCCGGGCTCGGGAAGGCAAAGCCGTCGATCACGATCATGCACCCGCTGCCGCGTGTGAACGAGATCGCGGCCGACGTCGACAATCTTCCCGGAGCCGCCTACTTCCGCCAATCGGCGAACGGCGTCCCCGTGCGGATGGCGCTCCTCGCGCTCCTGATCGACTAGCTAGCCCTGGCCCGTGCCTCGTTAGCCAGGGCCAGCCCAAGCCGACCCCACGGCCCACGGCCGAGTCGGCCCAGCTCAAGCTGACTCCGTCGCCCACCGCCGGGTTGGCCTAACTCAAGCCGACCCTGCCGCTCACCGCGGAGTTGGCGCCGGGTAGGCCGGTTCCCGCTAGCCGGACGGCTTCTGGATCCGGAGAACGAGCGCGTCGGAGATCGCCGCGGCGTCCACGACGATCGATGCGCCGGACTCGACTTCGCCCGCCACGATCTTCGATGCAAGGGGATTCTCGACCAGGCGCTTGAGCGCGCGGGCGAGCGGTCGGGCGCCGTACTGCGGGTCGAACCCTTCTTTCGTCAGAATGCGCTTTGCTTCCGCCGTGACGGTCACGTGGAGGTTCTGCTCGGCCAGTCGCTGGTTCAGGTCGGCGATCCTGAGGTCGACGATCTTCTCGATCGCCTCCGGCGAGAGCGGATGGAAGATGATCGTCTCGTCGATGCGGTTCAGGAACTCCGGCCGGAACCTCCGCTTGAGCTCTGCCTCGATCTCCCGGCGGACCTCGGACTCGCTCGCCTCGGACTGGAAGAACTCGCTGCCGACGTTTGACGTCATGATGAGGATCGTGTGCCGGAAGTCGACGGTGCGGCCGTGCCCGTCGGTCAGGCGTCCCTCGTCGAGGAGTTGGAGCATGAGGTTCATCACCTGCGGGTGCGCCTTCTCCAGTTCGTCGAACAGGATGACCTGATACGGCCGCCGCCGGACGGCTTCGGTGAGTTGGCCGCCCTCCTCGTAGCCGATGTACCCGGGAGGGGACCCGATGAGGCGGGCCACGGCGTGTTGCTCCATGTACTCCGACATGTCGATGCGCAAGAGCGCCTGATCGCTGCCGAACAGGAACGCCGCGAGAGCCTTGGCGAGTTCCGTCTTTCCTACGCCCGTCGGCCCGAGGAAGAGGAACGTCCCGATCGGGCGGCGCGAGTCGGAGAGACCGGCGCGCGAGTGCCGGACCGCTTCCGCGACGGCGCGCACCCCCTCCTCTTGATCGACGAGGCGAGTGTGGAGCGCATCCTCCATCGTGGTCAGCCGCGAGCGTTCCGCCTCGAGCATGCGTTCGGCCGGAATGCCCGTCCACTGCGATACAAGGGCCGCGATGTCGCTCTCGTTCACCGTGTCGCCCGTGCCATTGACGCGCAGCCGGCTCGCCGCCTCGTCGACGAGGTCGATTGCCTTGTCCGGCAGGAAACGCTCGGCGATGTAGCGTTCGGATAGGCCGACCGCCGCCTCGATGGCCGCGTCCGTGATCTTCACCTGGTGGTGCTTCTCAAGCGTCTCGCGTAGGCCGCGAAGGATCTGAATCGTCTCGTCGAGGCTCGGCTCGGGGACGAAGACCTTCTGGAAGCGGCGCTCGAACGCGGAGTCCTTCTCGATGTGCTCGCGGTACTCGTCGAGCGTCGTCGCTCCGATGAGCTGGAACTTTCCACGCGACAAGGGTTCCTTCAGCATGTTCGATGCGTCGATCGCGCCTTCGGCCGCTCCGGCGCCGACGAGCATGTGCAGCTCGTCGACGAACAGGATCGTCTCTCCGGACCGCGCCTCGATCTCGCGGATCACTGCCTTGAGCCGGTCCTCGAACTCGCCGCGGAACTTCGAACCCGCCACCATCGACGCAATGTCGAGCGAGACGATCTCCTTGTTCTTGAGCGTGTCGGGCACGTTGCCTGTCGCCATGCGCAGCGCCAGACCTTCGACGACGGCCGTCTTCCCTACGCCGGGTTCACCGATGAGGACCGGGTTGTTCTTGCGGCGACGAGATAGGATCTGCTCCATGCGCAGGATCTCCTCGCCGCGGCCGATGACCGGATCGAGCTCGCCGCGCTTGGCCATCTCGGTGAGGTTCGTCGAGTACTTCTTCAGGATCTGGTAGCGTTCCTCCGACGCCGGATCGGTGATCCGCTGCTCGCCGCGCACGTCGCGCAACGACGTGTAGATGGCTTCCGGCGTGATCTGGTGACGGCCGAGCACTCGGCGAAGCTGGGGATCGGTTGTGCGGCTGATGGCGAGCAGGAGATGGTCCGTTCCGATGAACTCGTCGTGCAGGCGGTCGGCCTCCATTTGGGCGTCACTGACGACGGCGTCGAGACGCGGCGTGATGTAGATCTGTCCGCCGATCGGCCCGGCGACCGACGGCTTCGACTTGAGCACGACGTCGAGGTCCTTGGCCAACGCTTCCGGTTTCACGCCCATTGCCTGGAGCAGCTCGCGACCGACGCCCTCCTTGCTGACGAGGACGTAGGCAATGTGCTCTACATCGAGCTGGTTGTGCTTGTAGCGCGAAAGGAGATCTTGCGCCTCGCGGAAGACCTCCTGGGCCCCCTCGGTCATCTTGTCGAATCGGATCATCGCATTCACCTCGTATTAGCAGTCACGCTGTATGATTGCTAATCGAGTGTAGGCTCTCCCTCTCGGGAAGTCAAGCGCTGGGTGGAAGCTACTTACCCGAGCGCCTTCAGCACCATGTTCACGGCCGCGTAGAGGAGAACGACTCCAAAAAGCTGGCGCAGCCGCCGTCGTGAGATTCGCTCGCCAAGGAAGGGTC
>CAIOLV010000067.1 GCA_903859225.1 uncultured bacterium | reverse complement strand
TCGACTTCTCCTCTGATGACGAGGCGATCCGCGTGCGGACTGAGCTGATGGATGCTCTGAACCAGATGGGGCTCGAGGTAGAAGTTGCACATCACGAAGCCGCGCTCGCGCAGCACGAGATCGACTTCCGCTTCGCAGATGCCCTCCGCACGGCCGACAATGTCCTAACGCTGAAGTACACCGTCAAGGCCATCGCGGCAAAGCACGGACTGGTCGCGTCGTTCATGCCCAAGCCAGTGTTCGGGATCAACGGGTCCGGGATGCACTGTCATCAGTCCATCCTCGACACGAACGGCAGGAACCTCTTCTTCGACGCCACGGATGAGTACCACCTCTCGCCGCTTGCCTACTCGTTCATCGCCGGACAGCTGGCGCATGCACGGGCCCTGTCCGCGCTCGTCGCCCCGACGGTCAACTCATACAAGCGGTTGGTGCCCGGCTACGAAGCGCCGGTCTACATCGGCTGGGCGCAGATCAACCGCTCGGCCCTCATTCGCATTCCGCGCTACACCGAAGGTCACGACATGGAGGCGCGCGCGGAGCTCCGCTTTCCCGACCCATCGTCGAACCCGTACTTGGCGTTCGCCGCGATGCTCGCCGCCGCTCTCGACGGGATCGACAAGAAGATGACGCCGCCCGAGCCGCTGAACGACGTCAACATCTATGAACTGAGTGTGACGGAGCGCGCGAGGCTCGGCATCGCGTCCCTGCCCGGCTCGCTCGCCGAGGCGCTGCGCGAGCTCGAGGGTGACCAGGTCATCCAGGCCGCCCTCGGCGAGAGCGCCTACGAGGCCTTCCGCCGCGCTAAGTGGGAAGAGTGGGAGGAGTCACGCATCGCGGTCACGGACTGGGAAGTGAAGAGGTACGTCGAGACGGCGTAGGCCGAAGCGCTCGCCCGACGAGCCACTGAAGCGACTGCCGCAACGGAGCAGACCGGCAGACGGACGCTCCAGCACGCAGGCCATCAGCTGCCACTCGACGTGGCGCACGAGAGCTACGGCACGACGACTTGCAGATAGCTCCAGGAAGTTCCCCAGGCAACTGGGAAGCCGACCGCCAGGTAGTCGCCGGGATAGAGGTCGACGATGCCCGTGTAGAGCGTCGCCACGGCGCTCTTGTACGCGGCGGCCGACGCCGCCGGGATCGCGGGCAGCGGAAGGACCATCCGCACGGTCTCATCCGCGCCGATCACGAGGATCTCTTGCGATAGCGGGGGATCCGGCGTCCAACGGATGTCGGGTGTGCTGTCCGGAATCCAGTCGGGCGTGGGCGCCAGCCCGAGGACGAGGGAAGCCAGTGGCACGAAGAGCGGCACGTGCGTCAGGTTGGCGGCCGTCACGGCAAGCGAGCCCTGCTCGTCGATCGCCAGAGTGACGCGAAGCGTGTCCATGCGTGCCGGCTCGCCGTTGTAGACATCGATGACCACCGTGAAGATGGGGCCGGAGACGGCGATCGCTCCGTCGTCGATCGAGACGAGAAGCCGATCATCGGGGTTGACGAGTGGCGACGGCAGGACGACGGAGAACGACACGCCGGGGTCAACCTGAGAGTCAACGCCGTAGTACGACGCGCTTCGCAAGTGCCCCATCAGCGTGAGGGTGGCCTGCTCGTTGACCTTCAGCGTGAGGAGCCACTTGTACATCCCCGATGCGTCGACACAGATGACCTCGACGTCGAACGGATTGGCGCCGGGTTGCTGGTACTGAGGCGCGATGGTCACAGACACCTCCACGTCGCTGCTGCGGGTGGAGGATGTGGCGGTCCCGTAGGCATTGGTGACCTGCGCCGCCCCGCACGTTGCCGCGCCGGTGAGGGTGAATGCAACGACCAAGGCAACTGCAATTCGAATTCTCGACATGATCGGCCCTCCCTCCACGCCTCCGCTTCAGCGGAAGGCGCAGACTCGACGAGTCTACTCACGAGCGGTCTGCCGTGGAAGCCGCGGGAAGTTTACCGCGTCCGGTGGCGCAGAGCTGCTCACGGGCCTCTTGCCCTGCCGCTGGCTCAAATCGCGGATCGAGGAACGCACCGCCGAACAGGCGCGGCGAAGGCTCGGCGGTGCCGGCGACTTGGCTGAGCAGGCTTGGCGCTTCCTGCGAGCGTCGGAGGCAATTGCCGCATCGGCAGATTGCCCCTACCATGGCAACGCATACGTCTCGGGAGGCGAAACCATGCGCAGAGTCAAACGGAAGAGCGTCGGAAGAGCGTCGTTTCTCTTGGTCGGGATTCTGGTCGCGCTGGGTTGTGCGACTCTGGGGAGCGGGGAACCGGCGACACTGACGTCGTGGCAGGTTCCTACGGCGAGTAGTACACCGGGTGGCATTCTGGTGGCGGACGGGATCGTCTACTTCACGGAGGCACACGCCAACAAAATCGGGCGCCTTGATTCGGCGACGAACCTGATCACGGAATGGGATGCGGGCCAGGGCCCCGAGCGAATTGTCCTGGGCCCGGCCGGTGGCGTCTACTTCACCGAGCGATGGGCGGATCACATCGGCCGGATCCTGCCAAGCGGCAACTACTACACGTCGGAGAGTTCTGGCGCATCCGCGTCGGAGCCGGTCGGCTTGGTTGCCGACCTCTCCGGTGTTCCGTCCCTCTGGTACACGGAGCGTGGAGTCTCGAAGGTCGGACAGCTCACTCTGGGCGGCCTCCTATTTGACGTGCTCCAAGTTCGCGTTCCCGCGACGCAAGTGGTGAGCCCTGCAACGGCCGCTCTCGCTCCGACGACGGTAACCGTCACGCCGCAGGTCACTGCGGGCAACCCCATGTTGCCGCCGGGCGTCGCCGTCGCGCCGCGCACCAGCTCAGGGCCGTTCACGGAGTGGACGATGTCCGGTGGGTTCATGCAGTTGCGCGATCTCGCGCTCGCTCCGAGCGGGTCGATGTTCATCTCGACCGAGACGCGATCCATCCTGGAGTTCAACCCCTCGGCAGACACCGTCCTGTTCCACGACCTTCCGTCGCATTCGCTATCCCTGCGGCTTGCGCTTGATGCGAGCGGACGCGTCTGGTTCACCGAAAGCCGCAACGAGAAGATCGGCCGCCTCGACCCGACCTCGGGCGACGTGGTGGAATGGGCGGTCACGGGATCTCAGCCGTTGGCGATCACCGTCGCCGCAGACGGTACGGTGTGGTACAGCGACCGCGAGCGCGACAAGATCGCACATCTCGACCCCGCGACCGGCTCGCTCACCGAGTATCCCCTCGCGGCCAATGCGAACCCGACGGACATCGTCCTTGACGTCTCAGGGCAGGTGTGGTTCACGACAGAGCAGAACTGGATCGGGCGGCTAGCGCTGGCTCCGGTCCTCGGGCCACCGCCCGTCGCGGATGCGATCACCGGCGTCCACGTGACCTCTCTGTCGAGCACACAGATCAGCGTGACGGTCGACTACGTCTACTCCGGGAGTCATGGGGTTCCCGTCTACGTCGGCGGACTGCCGACGGTGGGAGGCGCGGAGTCCGGGAGTTTCGGCTATGTGCCGGAAGTCATCCCAACGACGGGGGCAGGGAGCGTCTCGTTCGACGTCTCGTACTTGGGCACCGGGTGCACGACAACCGACGGCATGGACGTCTACATCTACGACGCTACGCGCTCGACGTTCCTCTTCTTCCAGGCAGCGATCGCGATGAGTTGGGGCCCGTGTGGCTCATCGGGGAGCGCGGGATTGCCCAGTATCTCGCTCGGCGTGGATCGCGGCTGCGGCGGAGCGTACGCGATCGGAGACCCCGTGACGATCTCGATTGCGGCCACCGAGGCGGCGACGGCGACGCTGGTCGACTTTGAGACGGGTGGAACGCAGAAGCAGTTGGCCCTCGGACTCATCCCGGGTGGCGCGACACGCACCGTGACCGGCACGATCACCGGCCCCGCCGGCATCGAAGGCCTTGTCGTGATGGCACAGACGACATCAGGGACATGGATCTCCGCCGGGTGCACCCTCTCCGTCGCGGGCGCGGACGCGTCAGCTGTCTCGGTCGCCGTAGACCGCGGTTGCGGAGCCATGTACCACTATGGCGAAACAGCGACCGCGGTGCTGCAAAGCTCGGTCGTCGGCGTTGCGAGACTGTACCAGGTCACGCGAGACGGTCGGGTCGCCGCCGTCAGTTCGCTGCCTATCTTCCCCGGAGTGACGGAGCGCATCGGTGCCCCGATCGGCGCCACGAGCGGCCGGAGCACTTTCCTGCTCCAGGTCACGAACGCACTGGGGGGCCAGCTGCTGGCGGCGACGTGCAGTTACGACGTCGTCCCGTAGCCTGAGGGGGACACGAACCCTGTTTCGGTGGTACGCACGACCGAATAGGGTTTGTGTCCCCGCAGCGCCCTACGGGAAGTAGGGGAGGCCGGCCGTGAGGTCGGCGGCGGAGATCACGAGCTCCCCGCTCTCGATGCGTGCCGCGAGCGGAGTCGGATTGCAGCCGCCGTTGACGGTGTCGATTCTGTCCATCGGGAAACGGTTGCCGCAGTTGTTGCACACGACGAATTCGCCATCCTGACGGTACCCCAGCTTGGCACGGTAGCAGACATCGCAAGCATCGAGCGCGGTGCGAATCACGTTGTCCGGCGTCCAGATGACGAAGAATTCGACGGGAAGCCCCTTCGCCATGAAGGTGTAGAAATGCGCCAGCCCGTCTGAGAATTCCGTGAGGGCGAATCGCACCTCGCCAGTCGAGTCGGCCGTCACGAGGGGAAAGGGATCGTGGTTCTTCGTCGCCATCGCCTGAGCCAGCGGCCGCGCGGGTGTGATCACCGATTCCGCCGCGGCGGCCGTCGCTCCAAGACCCGCGCACAGCCAGACGCCCAACAAGACTGCAGCGACGGCCCCCGTTGCGCGGCGCGCCACTTCGCAAGTCCCGTCCGCGTTGCCCCGTCGAGACCGCTCACGCTTCCATCCCATCGAGTTGATCACCATCATCCATGCCTCCGTATCCACTTGACGTGGCGGCATTGTAAATTGGAGTTGTGAGTCCAATATGAAGATCGGCGACACGCAGGACGTCGCAATGCCATAGCCGGCCCTCAAGTCAACTTCGCTTGGCGTCGCCGACGGTCTATGCTGTCCCCGAGGTGAGCACGATGCGCCGTCGACTTGCGTTCGGTCTTCTTGTCGCCTTGGCTGCGACGTGCGTCATCGGTTCAGCGGCCCCGATCCGTATTCTCTTCATGCACCACTCGACAGGCGCCAACCTGATCCGAGAGGGCGGAGTGCGCGAAGGCCTGTCGGCTCTGGGGTATGAGTTTTCGGATCACGGCTACAACGAAGAAGGGCTGTTTGATCCTCGTGGCGACCCGACCGGAGAGAACTTCGCGGTGCCCGACGACAACACGGATCCGGATGGATGGGCGACCGTGTTCGCCCAACCCGTCGTCGCGCCGCCGGCCAACACGCTCAGCTGGATGCTCGGCTACGATGTGATCCTGTTCAAGAGCTGTTTCCCGACCTCGAACATCACGGATGAGGAGATGCTCTCGGACTACAAGGGCTACTACCTCTCCATTCGCGCTGTAGTCGACCGCACTCCGGACCGACTGTTCGTTGCGCTAACACCGCCGCCGCTCGTGCCCAACGACACCGACCCCGCCAACGCCTCTCGCGCCCGTGAGTGGGCAACGTACCTCACCTCCCGCGAGTTCCTCGGCGGTCGGAAGAACCTCGCAGTGTTCGACTTCTTCTCGCTTCTGGCCGGCGCGGACGGCACCCTGCGGCAGGAGTACCGCAGCGACGAGTGGGACAGCCATCCGAATCAGCTGGCCAACGAGACGATTGGGCCTCAACTCGTCGACTTCGTGCGGCAAGCGATCGTCGATTGGCGGAACGCTGGCGGGTAGACGCTGGAGGCCGCTTACGCGTCCCCCTTGGCTGGGTGCTCGAGCGGCGAGTGGCTCGCCAAGGGCAGACACGAAGAAGGAGTGGAGGAAGAGCGTGGAGATGGGTCCGCTACGAAGTGACCACGGGGCGGCGCGGCGAGAGTTCCTGGCTGAGTTCGCCGCAAGCGGAGAGACCGAGGTCAACGGGTACTTCGGCCGACCGGAGTGGTCGCACGCCGAGACGGTCGCGACGTTCGACCGATGGTCACGCGGCGACCCTTCGCGCGGCTGGGTGCCCTCGACGACGTCCTTCCTGACGCACGACGGCCGGATCCTCGGGGTTGCGAACCTGCGCCATTGGCTGACGCCCCACTTGCTCCAGCATGGCGGCCACGTCGGATACAGCGTCCGCCCGGCGGAACGCATGCGCGGTCACGCGACCCGTCTGCTGCTCGCGGCAGCACGGCAGGCGCGCCGCATGGGGATCCGGCAGCTGCTCGTGGCGTGTGACGCCGACAACCTCGCCTCGGCCCGCGTGATTGAGAAATGCGGCGGCGTCCTCGAGAACGAGGTCGTGACGGACGACGAGATCATCCGCCGATACTGGATCGACCTCCGCCGCGGAGCCTCCTCCTAGGGAAGGACGCGGACGCGCGGCCCGAATCTCGTGACGAGGTCGTCGATCGTGAACGGCTCGAGGCTGAAGTAGACCTGCACCTGGAAGTCGGACTCCGTCACCATGTTGTCTTGTCCGACCTTAACGGTGTACGTTCCAGGGCCTACTGCGTAGGAACTCGTGTACACGTCAGCGTAGTTCCCGGGCTTCACGGTGATCTGAGTTCCGTCGGCCGCGAAGATCCACCCGGTGATCGCCTCGCCGGCCTCGTCCACGACGCAGAGAGCGACGTAACCCGCCGCCGAAACGGTGAACTCGTAGTAGCGCTTGTCGTAGGCGCTCTCCGTGTAGTGGTACGGCCCGATGTGGCCGCTGTCCTCGATGACGACGGCGATCTCCGCTGCACTCGCCGACGTGGCAGGTCCCGACGTAGCGGGACCGCTCGTGCTGGCTCCTCCTACGGTCCACGTCCGGACTATGGCGACGACATCCGGCTCATAGGTCGAGTACACGTCACTCGGTGCGGTGTACGAAAGAACGTAGAGGATATCCCCGGACGCGTGCGCGACGACGGCGTACCACTCCCTGAACGGGACGCCGTTGTAGGTGTACTCCGCGATGAACTCCGTGCTCGTGAGATGCACGCCGTCCGCGTCGTAGACCGCGAGGCCCCCGCCGCTGTAGATGCAGATATCGTTTGCGTGCGTGACCAGTTGGCACTTGACGTTCGCGGTGAGGGAGTCGACGTCAGCGTAGTTTCCACCGATCGCTGTAGACGCGATGTTCTGGATCTTCACGTAGACGGCATCCGGCCCGCCGAAGCGAACGGAGTAGTCATCGAGCCGCGTGAGAGACCATCCGGATGGGTACTCCACCGAGTATCCAAGGGCGGCGTCGGAGAATGTTTGGTCCGCCCACCCCGCCATGCAGAGCATTCCGACAAATGCGGCCAGAACTCCGAGTGCGATCCATCGCTTCGTCGTCATCAGCGCCTCCTTCCACCACGAGCTTACGGTACGACGATCCAGAGGCTGGAACAAGGCCTCCGTAGGTCGGGCGGACGACCTCTCCCCTAAGTCACGCTGCGGGCGACGCGTTCCGGACCGCGAACGGCATGCCCGAAGGAGTGACGAGCCGGCATTGCCCTCTTTCTAGCATCTGTATGGCGCACTCGAGTCAGGAGTTCCCGTCGTCAAACGGGGCAGGAACTTCCCAGCTGTTCGGCACCGCCGGGTCCGAACAGCCAGCTACTTGAGCGCCTCCTGCCCGCCGAACGCGCGGTAGGGCGAGAGGAGTGACAGGGTCTCCTC
>CAIOLV010000066.1 GCA_903859225.1 uncultured bacterium | reverse complement strand
GGACCGCGTGGTGGGGAAGCCCTCGACGGCCGCGTACGAAGTGGCTCTCGACGTTCTGGGGCTCGCCCCCGATCGCGTGCTGATGATCGGCGACCGCTTGGACACGGACATCGCCGGCGCGCAGGCGGCGGGCCTGGACTCGGCGCTCGTCCTCACGGGGGTCAGCACGCTGGCCGACGTCGACCGATGCGGCGTGCGACCGACGTGGGTGGCAGCGAGCTTCGCCGAACTCTGTCAAGGGAGAGCTTGGCCAGCGAACGAGGATCGGGCTGGTCTGGCGCCAGCTGCATGCCGAAGCTCAAGAGAGGGGCAACCGTGAATGAGCATCAACCACTGAAGAGCGCGTTGCTGACCCTTCTGCTGGTACTCGCTGCGGTGGAAATCCTGGGCTCTGCAATGGGGTCCGCTGATGGGCAGCCACAGCAGGAGGACATGACGCTGATCCCAGCGGGAAGCTTCACGATGGGTGACAGCTTCAGCGAGGGCTACTCCGACGAGCTGCCGACTCACACGGTCGTGGTCAGCGCGTTCGTCATGGACCGGTGCGAGATTACGAAGGCTCTGTGGGACACGGTGGCGACGTGGGCAGCGGCCCACGGCTACGATCTGGGGCCGGACGATGGCGCGGGCCAGGCCGCGGAGCATCCGGTGTACAACGTCTCGTGGTACGAGGCAGTGAAGTGGGCCAACGCGCGCAGTGAGAGAGACGAGCTGACGCCGTGCTACCTGCTGGGTGGCGACGTGTACCGCAGAGGACAGGGTGTCCCCGATTGTTCTTGGACGGCGGACGGGTATCGACTGCCGACCGAGGCGGAGTGGGAGAAGGCCGCGCGCGGGGGCGCCGAGGGCCGACGCTTCTCGTGGAGTGACGCCGATACGATCGACCACACCCGGGCCAACTACCGCAGCGACAGCCGCTACAGTTACGATGTGGGCCCGACGAGAGGGCACCACCCTGAGTACGATGGGGGCCCTACGCCGTACACAAGCCCGGTGGGCAGTTTCGCAGCGAACGGGTATGGGTTGTACGACATGACGGGCAACGTGTGGGAGTGGTGCTGGGACTGGTACGGCGAGAATTACTACGCGTTCTCGCCTGAGAGCGACCCGCGCGGTCCGTCGGGAGGCATCTACCGAACGGGGCGCGGAGGCTACTGGGACAACGTTGCGTACGTCGGTCGTGTGGCGTATCGCACCGGCGATCGTCCGGCAGTGGAAGACGTCGACTTGGGGTTCCGTCTTGTGCGGGCGGCGCCGTGAGGGCCCGGCGAGGCACGTGCCCTGCGGCCGTGGGTTGGGGAGGTGGAGGTCCTTCTGTCCTTCTGTCCTTCGGCCGTGAGCTTTCGCGGTGACCGCCAGGCGGGCGGTAGCAGCCGGCCGCGGGCAGGTATACTCTCCGACTCGGGGTGATGTGAGATGGATCCAACCGCCCTCATGAAGGTATCGAATCTCGTCAAGTACTACGGGGATGTCCACGCCGTGGACGGCGTCTCTTTCTCCGTGCCGACGTCCGAAGTGTTCACGCTGCTCGGTCCGAACGGGGCTGGGAAGACGACGACGCTCGAGATCCTCGAGGGGATTCGGGAGGCGGATTCTGGGGAGATCGAAATCTTCGGGCAGCGACTGCGCCGTATCGATCGTGCAACGAAGCAGCGGATCGGCGTCCTCCTGCAGGAGGGCAACTTCGAGCCGTATCTCAGGGTCCGCGAGGTGCTCACCCTGTTCGGGTCGTTCTTCCGGTCGTCGCGCTCGCCGGCGGACATGCTGCACGAGATCGCGCTCGAGGAGAAGGCGAACGCGTTCGTGAAGACCCTCTCTGGAGGACAGAAGCAGCGCCTAGCCATTGGCGTCGCCCTGATCAACGATCCCGAACTCGTCTTCCTCGACGAGCCGACGACGGGGCTCGACCCGCAGGCGCGGCACAACATCTGGTCGATCGTGTCCCGACTTACGGCGTCGGGGAAGACCATCATCCTCACGACCCACTACATGGACGAAGCGGAAACGCTGTCTCAGCGGGTCTGCATCATGGATCACGGCAAGGTGATCGCCCAGGGGTCGCCGCGCGAGCTGACGGCGCAGCTTGGGCAGGACACGATCGTCGAGTTCGTCGCGCCGGAAGACGCGAACCTTCCCGATTCGCTCAGCGCGTGCTGCGAGATCGTGCGGGGTGAGGGCGGCCTGGTCTCGGTGAAGACGAACGACCTCGTTGCTGCGCTGGGGCGCTTGGTCGACTGGTCGCGTTCGAGCGGCGTGCCGCTCGCGGAGATGACGGTGCGACAGCCGAACCTCGAGGACGTCTTCCTGTCGCTGACCGGGCGGAGGCTGCGGACGTGAAGGACGTTCTCCATCTGGCGCGCACTCAGCTCGTGACCGCGCTTCGCGAGCGAATCACACTCTTCTGGTTCCTCATCTTTCCGCTGTTCCTGCTTGCGCTTCTTGCGATCATCTTTGCCAACGTCGGGAAGACGCAGGATCTGACCTTCGAGATCGCAGTCGTGAACCTCGATCGGGGGGCGATCGGCGGAACCAACTTCGGTTCGCTCGTCGCAGAGACGTTTCGGGAGCTGAGCGCGCCGGCGAGTCCCGGAGCCGCGCCACTCTTCCGGCTCCACGAACCCGCGGCAGGCGACGTGCAGGCCTACCTAGCGGACGAGATCCGGCTTCTCAAGATCGGGAAGCGTGTCGCTGTCGTCGTGATCCCGGCCGAGTTCTCGGAGACCCTCTTTGCGGCTGCCTACGCCCCGGCCGGCGTGGCGGCGGCCTCCGCTGAGGTCGCCGTCCACACGAGCGGCGGACGCACGTCGTCGGACATGGCGCTCGGGATCATCGAACAGGTGATCGCCCGAGTGGATCGCGAGATCCTCACCAAGCTCGGATTGTTCGACACGGCGCACGCCGTCACGGTCGATCAGCTTGAGGTGGGGTCCGCGAACAAGACCCTTGCGTACGTCGACTTCCTCGTGCCTGGAGTCGTGGTCATGGGTTTCTTCGTGGCCGGGCTGTTCAGCGTGCCGGGCACGATCCTGTTCGGACGCGAGCGACGGATTCTGCGTGCCTACTGGGTGACTCCGCTCAACGTCCCTCGCTTCCTCGCCGGATTCTCGCTCGGCCACGTCGCCTTGTGCGCGCTGCAGTTCGTCTGCGTCTGGTTCCTGGGTCGTTTCGTATTCGGCGCGCATGTGAACCTCTTCCAGCCTCTGGCGATCGTCTACCTCGTGCTCGCGATGGTGACTTTCCTCGCCGTTGGCTTCCTCGTCGCCGCGCTGGCGCGAACGCCCAACGCGGGGATGGCGATCGCGAACATCATCAACATGCCGCTGATGTTCCTCGGCGGACTGTTCTTTCCCACGGGTTCCATGCCCCCGGTGCTGCGCGCCATCATGTTGGTGGATCCAGTCACATACATCGCAGACGGCCTGCGCGCAAGCGTCGGCGTGAGCCCGGCGACCTACGGCCACGCTGTGTCTCTCGGCGTCCCCTGCGCGTGGATCGTCGGGTGCGCCGCCGTGGCGGCGCTACGACTGAAATGGGACGTGGGACGATGAACGCGTTTCGCGCCCTCCTGAACACGGAGCTACGCGTGTTCCTGCGGGACAAGGCCATGATGACCTTCACCTTCCTCTTCCCGCTCCTGTTCATCGTCATGTTCGGGTACTTGATGGGCGGGATCGGGACGGCGAGCGGCGCGAAGCTGGGGCTCTTCGTCGCGCCGCGCGTGGAGGCGTCGCGCCTTGAGGGGGCAATCTCTGAGGTCGGGGTCGCCGATGTGGTCCGCCTTGGGACGGCGGGGGAACTGGAGAAGGCGATCGAAGACCGGGACGTGGACTTCGGAGCAGAGTGGGATGGAGCGACGCTCCGGTTCGTCTACGACGTGCGCCGCACGCAGGAGAATTTCACCTTTCAGGAGCTAGCGCGCGG
>CAIOLV010000065.1 GCA_903859225.1 uncultured bacterium | reverse complement strand
GATCAGGTCCGCGACGTCATCCGCATGGCCCAGTTCTCCCCCGTGCAGGCCGACCGCAAGGCGTGTCTCGCGCCGTACGCCGAGGACCTGACGCTCGAAGCGTCGAACGCTCTGCTCAAGATCCTCGAGGAGCCGACGCGCGGAATGGTCTTCGTACTCATCGCGGAGCACACGGGCGACCTCTTGCCGACGATCGTGTCGCGCAGCCGCGTCGAGCGAGTCAAGCCCGAGTCGAGGAACGCATCTGTCGAGCGCCTGCAGGTCGCAGGGTACAAGCCAGCGGAGGCCGAGTGGCTCGTGCGCGTCGCGGGTCGCACGGGAGAGCTCGACGGACTCGTCGCGGCGCGCGTCGACGTCGAGGAAGCGCGGGCAGAGGCGCGCGCACGCCTGACGGCAGCATCGGCCGCGGACCTCGTCGCCGCCTGCCTCGACGCCGGGCCGATCGATCGGCGAGAGGCGTTCCTCGCTCTCGCCGGCCGTGCTGCGAAGCTCGACCCGGAGCTTCTATCGGCCGGAGTCTCGGCGCTCGCCGCGCAGGAGCGCGCCACGGTGTTCGTGTTCCTCGGCGAGCTGCTCACTGCGTGCGCCGACGCGGTGCGTGACGAGGCCGGCGGGAGCCCTGAACCCGGGAGGGCGCGGGCGATCTCCTCACAGGGTCTCGAACGCGCCTGCGGCGCGATCGAGACGGCGAACCGCGCGCTCCTCGCCTATTCGCCGCCCGAGGCCGTCCTGCTCTCGCTATTCTTCGCGTTCGGAGGGCTCCCACATGGCCAGTGACCGCGTCGTCCTCGTACGGCTGCTCGGCGTGGAGCGGGAGTCGACCTACTTCCGCGCCGGCGACGTTCCGGTACAGGTCGGCGCGCACTGCGTCGTCGATCACGGCGGGCTGCTCCTCGGCCTCGTCGTGGAGGAAGTCGCGGCCGGGCTCGATCTCAGCGACCAACTGGAGCCCGTTCTGCGTCTCGCAACGGAAGCTGACATCGAGTCGCATCGGTACAACCAGGCCGACGCCGAGCGCACGCTCAAGGCGACGCGCGCTACGGTGGCGCGCCACGGGCTCCCAATGCACCTCGCCGCTGCCGAGTACTCGCTCGACCGCCGGCTCTTGCGCATCTTCTTCACCGCGCCGCACCGCGTCGACTTCCGCGAGCTCCTGCGCGATCTCGCCAGCCAGTTCGGTACGCGCATCGAATTGCGTCAGATGGGGCACCGCGACGAAACGAAGCTGCGTGGCGGGTACGGCCGTTGCGGCGTCGAGGTGTGCTGCCACCGGTTCCTGCGCGAGCCGAAGCCCGTCCCGATGGAGTACGCCTACGACCAGGAGCTGTTCGTGTCTCCGGAGCGGATCACGGGCATGTGCGGTCGTCTGATGTGCTGTCTCGCCTACGAACGCGAGGCGTACATCGCCGAACTCGCTCAGCTCCCGAAGCTTGGATCGCAGGTCACGGTCGGCGAGAAGCGGGGCAAGGTCATCAGCCACAGCATCTTCCGCCAGACGGTCACGGTCCTGACGGAGGATCGCGACCGCATCGAGGTGGACATCGCCGACGTCACGCCGCCGGGGTCGCCGAAGAAAGCGACGTGATCCGGCACCCCGCCGCCTCCGCTGTGGCGACCTCGTCGTTCGAGAATCGGCCGCGAACTCGTGCCCCGTCGGCAACGTAGTCGACGATCTCGACGCGCCCCTTGGCGCGGAAGAGCGGAAGCGACCGCAGTGCGGTGTACGGAACGAGAAGGACCAATTCGCGGTCTCCCGAGTAGACGAGCGACGAGATCTGCTCGCGCAAGACGTCGAGGTGCAGCCCTTCCTTGGCGGAGATCGCGACGCCTTCGAACTCACGGATCGCGAAGTCGGGCGCAATGTCGATCTTGTTCAAGACGTTGAGGACCGGCGGCCGCTCGTCGCCCTTCGAGAATACTTCCTTCTGCAGCGTCTCCTCCACCGAGTGGAAGTCGTCCACGGCCGACGGACGCGCCACGTCCACGATGTGCAGAATGAGGTCCGCGTAGCGCGCCGCCTCGAGCGTCGCAGCGAACGCGGGAACGAGTTGGTGCGGCAGATCGCGGATGAAGCCGACGGTGTCGATGAACAGCGCCTCGCGGCCAGCCGCGACAGGTCCGCGCCGCACCAGGGTGTCGAGCGTGGCGAACAGCTTGTTCTCCACGAACGCGTCCGCTCCGGACAGCTGGTTCAGGAGCGTCGACTTTCCGCTGTTCGTGTACCCGACGAGAGCGACCTGCGGGACGTCGCTCTTCTCGCGCAGCTTGCGGCGCTCGGCGCGCTCATCGGACGCGGTGCGCAGCCGCTTCTCGATCGCGTGGATCCGCCGGTGGATCTTGTTGCGGTCGATCTCGAGTTTCGTCTCGCCAGGCCCGCGCGTCCCAATCCCGGCGCCGGCGTGAGTCAGAGCTTCTCCCCATCCACGCAATCGCGGCAGGAGGTAGCGAAGCTGAGCCAATTCCACCTGAAGCTTCGCCTCTTTGGTCGCCGCGCGCTGCGCGAAGATGTCGAGGATGAGCTGCGTCCGGTCGATGACCTTGCGGCCGAGCGCCTCCTCGAGGTTCCTCGCCTGGCCGGGGCTCAGGTCGTTGTTGAAGATGACCACATCGGCGCCCACCTCGTCCGCGAGAGCGCCAACTTCCTCGGTCTTGCCCTTGCCGATGAACGTCGCACCGTCGGGTCGAAACCGGTTCTGGACGACCGTCGCCAGCGTGGGAATGCCGGCCGTGTCGGCGAGCGACTCGAGTTCTCCCAACAGGTCCTCGTTGTGCCCTTCGAGATCGACGCCCACGAGGATAGCCTGCTCCGTCCCGTAGACGCGGGCCCGTGTTCCGAGGTAGTCCTCGACGAGGGGACGCCGGTCGCCCTCACGCTTCTCTTCGTTCAACGTTCGCCCCCAGAGACTGCAGCTTGTCGGGTAGCTTGTCGTAACCGCGCTCGATCTTGTCGAGCCCGGACACTGCGCTCGTCCCGTGCGCCGCGAGTGCGCCGAGCACCAGCGCCGCGCCGGCCCGAATGTCGGGCGCCTCGACCGCGGCGCCACGCAGACCGTTGACGCCGGTGATCGTTGCGGTGCGGCCGTCGGTACTGATTTGAGCACCCATCGCGCGCATCCCGTCGACGTACGTATAGCGCCCTTCGAAGACGGTCTCAACGATCTGGCTCGTTCCCGCCGCGCACGCCAGCGCGGCCGCCGTCTGAGGGTGCAGGTCGGTCGGGAACCCCGGGTGCGGCGCCGTCCGAATGTCCACCCCGCGCGTTCCGCCCGCCGCCGACGCCGTCACGTCGCCGCCCTCGATCGCGACGTCCACGCCCATCGCTCGCAGGACCGCGAGGAAGGGCTCGAGGTGGTCCGGCCGCACGTCGACGACGGTCACGGCGCCGCGGGTCGCGACTCCAGCGAGCAACAGCGTACCCGCTTCGATGCGGTCCGGGATGAGGGTGTGCTCCGCCCCGTGCAGCCGTGCTTCCGCGACGCGGATCGTGCGCCCTTCCACTTCGATCTCGGCGCCCATTGCGCGCAGGAGCTCGACGAGGTCGAGGACCTCGGGTTCCACCGCCGCGTTCACGATCTCGGTCACGCCGGACGCGAGCGTGCCGGTCATCAAGAGCTGTTCAGTCGCCCCGACGGACGGGAAGGAGAACTCGACGCGCGCGCCGCGCAGACGCTCCGCCGTCACCGTCACTGCGGACGCCGTCTCCTCCACGTGCGCTCCGAGAGCGCGCAATCCGAGCAAGTGCAGATCCACCGGACGCGCCCCGATCGAGCAGCCGCCGGGAAGAGGCACGACGGCCCGCCCCAGCCGGCCGACGAGCGGTCCCAACACGAGAAACGACGCCCGCATCTTGCGCACCGAGTAGGCGCTGGCTTCGGCGGCGAGTGGCCCGTCCTCCGAGATGACGACGCTGCCGCCGTTTCGTACGACGCGTTTCCCTAGCGAGCCAAGGGTGAACAGGATCGTGCTGACGTCGCGCAGTTGCGGAACGCGATGGATAACCACGCCTTCGTCGACGAGCAGGGATGCGACGCATGCCGGGAGTCCCGCGTTCTTCGCGCCCTCGATGTGAACACGCCCAGCGAGTCTGCGGCCGCCTTCGACGGAGAGAACGTCCATGAGGGGTTAGGGCAGGAACGACATCGGGTCCACGGGGAACTCGCCGTTGCGCAACTCGAGGTGGAGGTGCGGACCGGAAGAGATGCCTGTGTTTCCCGAGACGGCGATCTTCTGGCCCTTCTCAACGTACTGCCCCTTGATGACGAGCGCGCTCTTCAGGTGCCCGTAGAGCGTGTAGAACCCGCCGTCGTGCTCGAGGATCACTACGTTGCCGTAGCCCGGCTGCTCGCCGTAGAAGTACACCTCTCCTCCTGCCGAGGCGTACACCGTCGTCCCCTCCGGCACGTCGATGTCGATTCCGTCGTGGTGCTGACGGATGCCGAGCACCGGATGCTG
>CAIOLV010000064.1 GCA_903859225.1 uncultured bacterium | reverse complement strand
CGGCCGACTCGTGTCTTGACGTTCTTCTCCTCCTCGGAAGGCCCGCGAGCGGCAAGAGCGAGTTCATCGACTTCATGCGTCGCGTCCGCCGCGCGGACCGCGCGCAGGCCTATCACATCGGCTCCCTCGCGGTCGCCGACGACTTCCCGATCCTCTGGCAGAAGTTCGAGGAGGACGACGCGTGGGAACGACTTGGCCAGTCACGCCTCTACTCGAAGCGCGTAGACGGGAACTACGCCGTGACCGATGATCGACTATGGGGTTTCCTCATCGACCGGCTCAACGCCGAGGCAGGCGCTCGACCCGCCTCGCCAGGATCTACGCTCCTCGTCGAGTTCTCCCGCGGCGGACAGACGGGCTACGCGGAGGCTCTCGCACAGCTGTCGGACGACGTGCTCGCTCGCGCCGCGATCCTCTACCTCTCCGTTTCATTTGAGGAATCGTGGCGACGCAACGTCGCGCGCTACGACGAGAAGCGACGCAGCGGAATCCTGACGCATTCGGTCCCGCGCGAGGAGATGGAGCGGACGTACGGCACGGACGACTGGGCGCATCTGACGGACGGCTCCCCGCGCGGCCGCATCGCCGTGGGCCGGCGCGAGGTCCCCTTCGTCACCCTGCCGAACGAACCCGAGTCCGTCGATCCGCTCGTCCTCGGACCGCGCTACCGCGGCGCTCTCGACGCGCTGTCTGCGGCGTGGCGGAGCGCTCGCGCGCCCTAGCCGAGTACGTCCTCAACGATGCGGGCGAAGTTCGCGTGACAGACCCTCTCCACCTGACGCTCGGAGAGCCCGGTGCGGCGAAACAGAGGAGCCAGCTTCAGATAATCAGCGACGCCCTCCACGCCTTTGGGTAGGGCCTCGACGCCATCGAGGTCGCCGCCGAGACCGACGACGTCTTCTCCACCCACCTTCATCGCGTGGACGACATGGCGAACCACGTCCTCGAGGTCGGGTCGAGGCAGAGCGCGACGCCGCACGGCGAGCTCGGCCCGTGTTGCCGGGTTGTCCGCCTTCGCCGCCCACTCGGCCCGCAGGGCCGCGTGCGCCGCCATCGCCTCCTCGCTCAGGAAGTGGGGAGCCAAGTTGATGCCCATCACGCCTCCGCGGTCGGCCACGTCTCGGATCATCGCATCGGTCAGGTTCCGCGGGTGCGGGCAGATGGCTCGGCAGTTGGAGTGGCTGGCGATGAACGGCCGCGTGCTCGCCCGACAAACGTCGGCGAACGCTCGGTCCGACAGGTGCGAGACGTCGACGATCACCCCGAGCTCTTCCGCAAGGCCGAGCAGCCGCAACCCCTCGCGAGTGAGCGGACTGTTCGTTCCGAACGCGGTTCCCGAGAACTGGTTGTCCTTCCAGGCGAACACGACGCTGCGCACCCCGCGCTCCGCCAACTCGCGAAGGTTGTCCGCCTTCCCTTCGAGCGGGTCGGCGCCTTCGAGCGCGATCACCGCGGCGATCGGCCCCCCCGCCATCGCTCGATGCACATCCGATGCTGTCGTCGCTACGGTCATGCGCCCCGCGGACGAGGCCGCCATCTCCCACACGGCGCTGATCATGGCCAGCCCGCGCTCCACAACGCGGTCCGACGGAGTGTCGGGATAGACGGCACACGACGCGAAGACCTGGACGCGCACTCCCGCCGTTTCTAGGCCCGGGAGCGTGACGTGCATCGGGGCGTCCTCGCGTGTGAAGTCCGCCCCATCGTCCACCACCTTCATCGGCGCGTCGCAGTGCGCGTCGAAGAGCCGAACGCGCGAGTCCTCTACAGCACCACGATCCTCTCTGCTCATCCCACGACGGCGTGCGCTTCGATCTCGAGCGGCGCGTCGAGTGGCAGCCGCGCCACAGCGACGCATGTCCTCGCCGGATACGGCTCGGAGAAGAACTGGGCGTAGACCTCGTTCACCGCGGCGAAGTGGGCCATGTCGGTGAGGTACACCGTGACCTTGACGACGTCCTTCATCGTCGCCCCTCCGGCGCTCAGGATCGCGCGGACGTTCTCCAGCGCTTGGCGCGCGGCACTCGGGATGTCGTCACGAATGAGCTCTCCCGAAGGCGTCAGCGGAAGCTGGCCCGACGTGTAGAAGAGCCCACCCGCTCGAATTCCCTGCGAATACGGCCCGATGGCTCCGGGCGCCCTCGTCGTGGTGATCGGTCGGCGGATCATCGGCCGATCACCCCGAGGCTCCGCCCGACCTTCGCAAAAGCCTCCACAGCGAACGAAAGATCCTTCGAGCTGTGAGCCGCGGACATCATCACTCGGATGCGCGCCTTCCCGCGTGGAACTGTTGGAAATGCGATGGCCGTCGCGAACACACCCTCTGCGAACAGCGCCTTCGAGAAGTCCCATGCAGTCGACGCCTCGCCGAGCATCACCGGGGTGATCGGCGTCTCGCTCACGCCGAGGTCGAACCCCAGATCGCGGAGCGCCGCCTTGAAGACTCGAGCATTGTCCCACAGCTTCCGGACTGGCTCGTCCGATGCCTCGAGAATGTTGATCGCGGCAATGCAGGCCGCGACGTCGGGGGGCGTCGCGGCGGACGAGAACAGGAACGGCCGCGCACGTTGTCGGAGGTATTCCACGATCTTCGCGCTCCCTGCGATGTACCCGCCCATCACGCCGAAGGCCTTCGACATCGTGCCGCACTCGATGTCCACTCGCCCGTGGAGGCCGAAGTGGTCGACGATTCCGCGCCCGTTCCGT
>CAIOLV010000063.1 GCA_903859225.1 uncultured bacterium | reverse complement strand
TAGAGGCCGCGGGCGAAGAAGCAGACGACAAGGCTCGACAGGACCTGCCGCCACGCCTCCTCGGCCACGATCTCGTCGACGATGCCGTCGTCGGTCGCCGGCAACCCGGCGGCAAGCCGCTTCTGGTCGATCGAGTAGCCGGCGTTGTCAAGGTGGCTGTGACGCGCACCGGCCAGGAAGCCGAGGTAGCCGGCGGGACCGGTGTGATACCCGGCCATCTCGTTTCCGCCGAACGCGAGGGCGAAATCCTCTCCGCCATAGGCCCCGGCCGCGGCATCCACGCCGTGGGCCATCGCCCGATAGAGATCGGTCGGCTGCGAGACGATGCGGCGCACAGCGCCTCGATACGCGTCGGCGTGGCCCCACTCGAGGCGGACTCCGTCGAGGTCTCGGTCGACCACGAGGCCGCGCTCGCGGGCCTCCGTCGCCCAGGCGAGGACGACGCCGGTCGAGATGGCGT
This sequence comes from uncultured bacterium, assembly GCA_903859225.1. GTDB lineage: Bacteria > Bipolaricaulota > Bipolaricaulia > UBA7950 > UBA9294 > CAIOGO01. Next base: position 10,336 of record CAIOLV010000063.1, on the reverse strand, counting down.
CGAGACCTTGCGCCTCGACGTCATCCATCAGCGCGAGGACGGCCTCAGGGTCCGCGATCCCGAGGAGGCTCCCCAGTGCGTAGAGGAGTTCGTAGTCGTAGCCGAGCATCGTCGTCTTGCAGAAGTACGGCTCCTTGGGATGTGGCGTCCGCAGGGCGGCAAGGTGGATGCAGGCGGCGGGGCAGTGGCTGCAGGCAAGCCGGCGTCCGAGAAACCGCTCGGCCATCGCCTCGCCGGAAATGGCTGCGGCGCCGTCAAAGTGAGCTTCGTGCAGATTGCGGGTTGGGAGCGCTCCGAGCTCGTGGAGCGGGAGGACGTTCATGGGGGTTCCGAGGTCGTGGTACTTCTGCATTGCCGATGAAGCGGTCGCCGCGTGATAGAGCGCGTCGTAGACGCGCCGGTATTCCGCGGGGTCAACGACGGGGATTGCGCGGCGGCCGGCAATGACGATGGCCTTGAGTCGCTTGCTTCCGAACACGGCGCCGAGCCCGAGGCGGCCGAAGTGGCGGTACGTCTCGGTGATCACGCCGGCGTAGGTGACCTTCTTCTCGCCAGCCGGGCCGATGCGGAGGATCGAGCGGTGGCCGGAGCCAGCTTCGCGCTCCCGCAGGACGCGCCCCACCGTCGCGCTCGACTGAAGTCCCCACAACGCCGAGGCATCGCGGAAATGAACGCAGTCGCCGTCGATGGCGAGGTAGGTCGGTCTGGGGCTCGTGCCGGTGATGACGATGGCGCCGTACCCCGCGAGTCGAATGGCCGCCGCGCTGCGGCCTCCAGCGTGGCTCTCCCCGAGGTTCCCGGTGTGGGGCGACTTGAACATCGCCACGGTCTTCGACGCAAGTGGGAACAGGCCGACCAGCGGGCCGACGGCGAGCACGATCGGATTCTCCGGCCCGAGAGGGTCGGCATCGGCAGGGCAGTGCTCGTCCAACAATCGGACGGCGACGCCGGCGCCACCTAGCGATGCGTCGAAAAGGTCGCAGCGATCGGCGAGGTCAAAGCGTTGAGACGAGAGGTCGATGTGGAGGACGCGGGAGAGGGGATCACCCGGTAGCATGGTCACCCCCTTCGATCTCCTCGAGCGCCAGAACGCCGTGCGGGCAATAGTGGGCGCAGGTTCCGCAATAGACGCAGACCAACGGGCGGCCCTCGCTGTCCCCCTGGATGGAACCGAACGGACAGGCTGCGCGACAGGCGCCGCAGGCCGTGCACTGCTTGGCTGCCAAGCGGACGCCGCCGCCCTCGCGCCGAACGAGAGCCCCCGTTGGACAGGCGCGGGCGCAGGGCGGGTCGTCGCAGGCGCGGCAGACGATGACGACGAACCCGCGCCGCATGCCGCCCGCAGAGCGCACGTCGATGCGCGCGCCCTCCGTTCCTCCGCGGCCCTCGCGGCGAGCGCAGGCGTAGATACAGAGCTGACAGCCGACGCAGCGGTCGACGTCGATGACGGACAGACGCTTCGCCATAGATTCCTCTTCCGCGGCCACTCTAGGGCGCTCGCACTGTGGGTGCAATGGGGCGCGGCTCAAACGCTCGCGCCGTCAGGCGGCAGACCGAGCCTTCCGGCGCAACAGGAGCGATGGCCCACTCGAGTGTCACGAGAGCCTCGAACAGGCGCCGGTCGTGACTCACGAGGAGGAGAGCGCAGTCCGTCCCGCGCAGGGCGGATTCGAGGCACTCGACCGACGGCAGGTCCATGTGGTTCGTTGGCTCGTCCAGAAGGATGAGATGCGGTTCGTCGGCCATCCTCACGGCCAGGAGGAGCTTCCGCGTCTCGCCCGGACTGGGGACCCGGCTCTCTAGGATCCTTTCCGGACTAGATCCAAGCCGGCTGACCCATTGCATGGCGGTGCCGAGGCGGTCGCGCGGGAGGCGCCTTACCTCCTCAAGAAGAAGGGACGCGCGCTCGGCTGAGATCTCCTGGGGAATGTAGAGGACTCGCTCAGCTGGAAGCGTCAGGTTGGCGACGATGTGGCGCATGAGCGTGCTCTTCCCGGCGCCATTCTGACCCGTTACGGCGATGCGGTCGCGCGGCCGAACCAGGAGCCCGGGGTACTCCAGGCGGCGGGCCGGGCCGAGCGACAGGCTCCCTGCGCTCAGCCGGATGACGGCGTTGCGATCGGACGGGCGACTGCGGAGCCCGATCCCAAGATCGCGAGAGAGAGGAGTCGTCAAGGCCGATTCGCGTTCTCCAGCCTGCCGGGCCCGACCTTCCAGCTGCCGGAGATTCTTCCCCGAGCCGTGGTCCCGATCGCGAGCTGCTCTCGCTTTCTCACGCGCATCGTGATCGCGCGGGTCGACGCCGCGCAGCGACTTCGCTCCTTCCGCCCGCTGGGCGTGGACACGCCTCTCCTGCATCTCGCGTTCGAGCCGGCGGCGGGTCTCGTGGATCCTCTTCCGCTCGTCACGCGTGGCCCGCTCCTCAGCGCGGAGGGCTTCCATGGCCCTCGTATACCCGCCGGCGCGCAATTGGACACGCGGCGGAGAGACGAAGAGCGAATGAGCACAGAGCCCGTCCAAGAGATCCCGCTCGTGGCTGACAAGGAGGCCGATCCCCCGATACATTCGCAACGCGCGCAGGACGCACTCTCGAGCATTCCCATCGAGGTGGTTCGTTGGCTCGTCTACGGCGAGCAGGTCCGGGCGAAGCCACAAGCACGTCGCAATCTGGATCCGCTTGCGCTCCCCATGGGAGAGGGTGTCCCAGCGGCCGAGCCAATCCCCCCCGATCCCGAGGACGCCGCGCATCCGATGGGCCTCTCCGCCATCGGCGGCAAGGAAGTCCGAAGACCCCGGCATGGGTGCGTCGGTTCGTTGGGGACAGTACAGCCGCGACTGCGGCGCGCCGATCGTTCCCCGGCGTGGCTGCAACTCCTGGCACGCGAGGCGAAGGAGCGTCGTCTTTCCGGATCCGTTCTCACCGATGATGCCTGTCCATCCCTCGCTGAGCCCAAACTCGATCCCGCTGAAGAGCCCATCGGGTGAAGCGTCGTACGCGAACGAAACGCCGCGAAACACAAGGGACGACAACGTGTCCTCCTCGGTCCTTTGGGACGCGCGCGGACACGCTCACGCAAGAGGTACGAGAGAAATAGAGTAGCCGGCGTGCGTCCATCGTGCAGCCGGAGACCGGCCGCGGATGTGCGCCATGAACCATCGCCTCAGCTACTCCGTCATCAAGGGGCCTCCATGGAGAGCGCATCAGTATACCCACCGTGTGGCGTCCTGCCGGCGCGAGCTCGCCGCCCGGATCCGAAGGCCAATTGCTGAGGCAGGAGCGTGGCGCCGTGGCAGGAGAACTGGCGTGCAGCGGACGGTCTACGGTCTCAAGGCGCAGTTGCTGCGGCTGGCGTTCATCAGTATGCTGATCCCGAGGTTGCGAGCGAAGAAGAGAGGAGAAGATCCGATGAAAGGGAACGCGAAGGTCATTGCGAAGCTGAATGCTCGGTTGGCGGAAGAGCTTGGCGCAGTGAATCAGTACATCCTCCACTCGGAGATGTGCGCGAATTGGGGCTACGGGAAGCTTCACGAGGTGATCGAGAAGCGAGCGATCGACGAGATGAAGCATGCGGAGATGCTCATCGCCCGAATCCTCTTCCTCGAGGGCAAGCCGACGGTCAGCAAGCTTGCCGAGATCCACATCGGAGACAAGGTTGAGACGCAGTTCAAGAGCGATCTTGCTGCGGAGCACGGCGCCGTGAAAGCCTACAACGAAGACATCCGCGCTGCGGACGAGTTGGGCGATGGCGGCACGCGCGACCTCCTTGAGAAGATCCTCAACGACGAAGAGGATCATGTGGACTGGATCGAAGCGCAGATCGACCAGATCGCACAGATGGGAATCCAGAGCTACCTCGCCGAGCAGCGCGGCTAGGGGTTCTAGAGGCCTTGGAGTGACGACGAGTGCTGGCCGTGCATCCGTCGTTTCCATTCCTCCCGCGTGATCTCGTAGACAAAGTGGGGGACGGGCGCCGTGAATGCCTGCATCGAGGCAGGGAACTCGGACACGCCCCTTCCCACACGCCTCATGCCTGCCGACTCCTGCATCCGGATCGAGGCCATGTTCGCGATGTTCGGGGTGCCTCGAACGATCGTGCACGAGGACTCCAGGAAGAGCTGGTCGACGAGCGCGGCCCACAATTCGCGGCCATAGCCGAGACCCCAGAAAGGCGGAGCGAGCTTGATGTCCGGCTCGCAGGTGCCGCAGGAATCCAGTGCGCCGAGCATGCACTGCCCGATCGGCTCTCGGCTCTCGCGTTCTTCCGCGATGAGGAGAGCCGTCAAGCCGTCGCCGCGGCGTATCCGGCGCGGGACATCGTCTCTTGCGGATGGAATCCCCAACGGGAACCCGACGTGGCACGTGACGCGTGGGTCGCTCCACAGCGCCTCGATGAATAGCGCATCCTCCGCGACCGCGGCGCGGACAACCAGCCGCGGCGTCTCGAATTGAACCGCAGGATCCGCGGTCGCCGGGACCTGAGGCTCGCGTGGGCGGGCTGCGGTGCTCCCAGGAGAGATCTGCGGGACGTCGTTCACGTCAGTCGTCCTCGATGTGCTGCAGCCCGAGGTACCGCGTCTGCGGGAACCCCCGCGCGAGGTCTTCTTCCCAGAAGACGTTCCGAAGGACGCGAGGATAGACGGTCAGCGTTCGCATGGCGTCTCTCGACAGGAACCGCGCGTCGACGACGTGGACGTCGCCCGACTCGGCACGCGCGACCATAGCGCGTGCCTCTTCCAGTCCGCAACGCGCGACCGCATCGTGCGCCTCGTCAGGCCCGAAACGCGCGACCGCGTCGCGCGCCTCGTCTGAACCGAGTCCATCAACGCTCAGGCGGCCGCCCGGATCTGGCGCGACGACCCAGAACTTACAGAAGTGAAGACCCGACTGGACGAACTCCTCGACGTAGACGATGCGTTCCGGAACGATGTGGAGTCCGGTCTCCTCGCGTGTTTCGCGTGCCGCGCACTCGAAGATCGACTCCTCGCCGAACAGCCGGCCGCCCGGAGGAACCCAGAAGTCGTACCCATCGGCTCGGTGGTGGACGAGGAGAAGGCACCCGCCTCGGACGACGATGGCTCCGGCGCTGATCGCGTACTGCATGAGCAGGAGTGTCGCCCCGCAGTCAGCGAGGGGCAACCTTGCTCCTCGATATGTCCGTAACGGATAGGTTATGATTGGGTATGTGCGGCCGACGTGGAGACCGCAAGACCGTCGTGATGGAGTCTCTCGATCATGGTTCCGTGACGCGGCAATGGACGACTCCCTCTCTCTCAAGGCTCGTGAAGGAGGTCCTGTGACATCTCTGCGTGCACTTGCCGTCTGCTTCGCGCTGGCGGCCATCTCGTCCTCAGTGGCTTTCAGTGCAGCGACGTGGCGCGACAAGGTCGCGCCTGCGGTCCTGCGCTGGATCGACAGCGGCTCCCAAGAGGAGCGCGAACTCATCGTCCGTGTGGGCACAGGCTCTGGATCGGCGGAGGCGCCGAGTTCCTACGCGGCGACGTCCCACCTCGCATGGCTGTCCGAGGAGCGAGCAGCGACGGCCGGAATTGGCATCTGGGCCGAATTCGAACGGACCTTTGCGGTGCAGCGAGCCGGAAGCGCGGTATGGGAAATGGTCCTGCCATACGTTCATGAACTACGTTCGGTCCTCGCACGGGCGTCAGCCGATGACGCTCGCCAAGTCGCGCAGCTGAGCACGGTGGTTGCCATCCTCGATGGGGCTGCTGCTGTTCCTGGGTTAGGCCCGTTCACGGGCGCTAGAGTCTCTCCGGCAGCGGCTGCGCCTCCGGCGCCGAGCGGACTTCTCGCGTTGACATCCGTCTCGGGGGAAGAACTCGAAGCCTGGATGTCGACCCTTGGCTGGTGCTACCTCACGCGCCAGGACATCGCGATCTCCGAAGGTCTGGAGACTCCGATCGGCCTGTCGTCCTCTGCGCTAGCCCTCGGTGATTCGGCCCACGATCTCGTCGGACTGGCGGTGAGCGACGAAGCTCGCGTGCAGCTCGATGCGAATGGGGCCACGCTGTCCAGCGCGTTCGTGAGCGCGTCTTGGGCCGCGCCGTCGTCGTACGCGCCGACCGTTGCAGATCTGTCAAGGCTCCTCGAGGCGATGGAGCAAATGGGCGCCGATGAAGTCGGCATCGCATCGATCACGCTCCGCGGGGACATCGCCCAGCTCTACATCCTCTTGCGCTCCGCTGAGGGGGCGGGTTGGGCGTCTCTCGCAGCGCCCGGGCCGGGGACTTCGACCACGCAAGATGCTCTCCCCCGGGCGGAGGCTCCGACCGAGGTTTTCGCGACGCTCGGAAGCTACGCGGACCGCGTCGTCGTTCAGTGGCGGCCGGTGTTGGGCGCATCGACTTACGAGATTCTGCGGGCGGCAACCAACTCAGGAGCCTACGAGCCGATCGGAATCGCCGAGGAGACGACGTTCCAAGACACGGGCGTCGAGACGTGCGTTCAGTACTCCTACGTCGCCCGATCGATCAGTCATGGGGGCGTCGGCTGGGAGTCCTCGAGAGCGGTCGGCTTCGTCGGGCGGGTTCCGATGCCGCCGACGCGCATCTGGACGGACGGCGGAGCGGTCGCGGGAGCGATTCGCGTCGAGTGGACGCCGTCAGACGAAGCCACTCGGTATCAGGTGATGCGAACGCAGTACATGACCGGTTCGACGATGGTCGCGGCGAAGCAATACACCCTCGCCTTCACGAGCGATCCGTCGCTCCTTGACACCGACGTGATCGTCGGCCAGACGTACCTGTACCGCGTCTTTGCCTGCAACGGCTGCGGACAGTCCGAGCTGAGCCCGCAAGCGAAGGGCGTTGCCCTCTACTCCCTTCCGCCTCCCGCTGGAGAGCTCATGCCTCCGTCTTGGTTCGAGACGACGCGCGGCGACCCACGCTACGAGATCATCGTCTCGTGGACGGCCGCGCAGGGAGCAGACTCCTACATCGTGCTTCGCTCTCTCTCCTACGGCGGGGAGTATGTCGAGGTCGCGCGCGTGACCGGGACGGCCTGGCACGACGACGACGTTGAGCTGTGCGGAGACTACTGGTACCGGATCCAATCGGTGAGCGGGTCTGCCGTGAGCACACCGTCACCCATCCTGTATGGGATCTGCGGCTACCGCCCGGTGGCCCCTGAGCGGGTGCGCGCGTCGCACGGGACCTACTCTCAGTCGATCCGGGTGGACTGGGCAGCGGTTGACGGCGCCTCAAGCTATCTGGTCTCTCGGGCCCCGAGCAAGGACGGTCCGTTCGCGGTGATCGCAACGGGTCTCGTCGAGCTGTACTACGTCGATGAGGGACTCTCGCCCGGGCAGGCGTTCTGGTACAAGGTTCGCGCCGTCAATCCCTGCGGCTGCAGTGGCGACCTGGGCGCGGCATCCGGGAGCACGTCGTCGAGGAACTGAGAGCGGGGCGCGTGGTGGGGGATCGAGCGATGCGGTACTCTGGCGCCGATGAGGGGCGAGGGTAGTGTGCCGCAATGGCTCGACGATCTGAACGCTGAGCAGCGAGCCGCCGTCACGCATGGCGGCGGGCCGCTGCTTGTCGTGGCCGGCGCAGGCACGGGAAAGACCAAGACGCTGGCGTACCGAGTGGCGTACCTCATCTCCCAGGGTGTCGACCCCGGTTGTATCCTTCTTCTGACGTTCACGCGTCGCGCGGCGCAAGAGATGATCGAGCGCGCGTCGACGATCGTCGCTCGGGGCACATCGACGACCGGCCGGGTTTGGGGCGGCACGTTTCATGCAATCGCGCACCGCTTGTTGCGACTCTACGCGGACGCTGTCGGGATCGGACGAGAGTTCACCGTCCTCGACCAAGGCGACGCCGAGAGCCTCATCCACCTCATTCGACACGAGATGGGCCTGCACGAGAAAGAGAAGCGATTTCCGCGCAAGGGGACATGCCTTGCCGTCTACTCGCGGTGCGTGAACTCCGGCGAGGATCTGAAGCACGTCCTGGAACGGGACTTCCCGTGGTGCGACGAGTGGGAGTCCGAGTTGCGCGAGCTCTTCCGGCGGTACGTCGTGCGGAAACAAGAGCGGAACGTGCTCGACTACGACGACCTTCTCCTCTACTGGATGGCGCTTCTCGACAGGCCGGAGCGGGCGGCGGAGATCGGCGGCCGGTTCGATCACATCCTCGTCGACGAGTACCAGGACACCAACATCGTCCAGGCGCGCATCCTGCGCGGCATGCGGACGACGCGCCAGGACATCATGGTCGTCGGCGATGACGCCCAGAGCATCTATCGATTCCGCGGTGCGACGGTCCGGAACATGCTCGACTTTCCGAAGCAGTTCTCGGGGGCGACGGTCATCAAACTGGAGCAGAACTACCGGTCCGTGACGCCGATCTTGGACACGGCGAACCTGCTCATCGCCGGCGCGAGCGAGCGGTACACGAAGGACCTCTGGTCGGAGCGGAAGAGCGACGAACTACCGCGCCTTGTTTTGTGCAAGGACCCGTCGGAACAGGATGACTACGTGATCGATCGGGTCCTTCGCCACTATGAGGAAGGTATTCCGCTGCGACGACAGGCCATTCTCTTCCGGGCGTCCCACCTGTCCGACACGCTCGAGGTCGAGCTGGTGCGCCGCAACATCCCGTACCATAAGTTCGGCGGCTTGCGGTTTCTCGAGGCTGCCCACGTGAAGGACCTCCTGGCTTTCTTGAGAGTGCTCGAGAACCCGCGAGACGAGCTGGCATGGTTCCGCATTCTCGATCTGCTCGACGGCGTCGGGCCGACCACCGCATCTCGCATCGTCGAACACGTCGAGCAGGCTGGGGGAGACCCGCGCGCGGTCCGGTCGTTCCCGGGTCCCCCCGCGGCGCGCGTCGGGCTTGCCGACCTGGCTCAGGTGTTCGACGACGTGGTCCCGATGGGTGCGAAGAACCCGGAAGCGCAGGTCGAGAGAATCCGGCGGTTCTACGACCCGATCTTTGCACGGACTTACGAAAACCCGGCCGCCCGAGTTCGCGACCTCATCAGTCTGGAGCAGATTGCGAGCGGATATCGCTCGCGTCAGCAGTTCCTCGCCGACGTGCAGCTCGATCCGCCGACCTCGACGAGCGAGCTCGCCGCATCGCCGTACCTCGACGAGGACTGGCTCGTCTTGTCAACGATCCACTCAGCCAAGGGCTGCGAGTGGGACGTCGTCTATCTCATCCACGCCGCCGACGGGTTCCTTCCGTCGGATCTCTCGACCGGATCGCAAGAGGAGATCGAGGAAGAGCGGCGCCTGGCCTACGTGGCTCTCACGCGTGCGAAGGACCATCTCTACGTGACGTGGCCGCTGCGCTACTACCACAAGTGGTACGCGCTGGGGGACGGACACAGCTACGCTCAGCTGTGTCGCTTCTTCACGAAGGATGTGCTCGCCTCCGTCGAGGAAGTCGCGCTCGCACGCCCCGAAGAGAAGGACGACCCGGGATCCTTCTACGACCCCGAGGCCGACATCCAGCAGCGCATGCGCGACATGTGGGAGTAGCTGCGCGGCTGCACGGCTGCACGGCCGCCTACGCGCTTCCTCCGGCGATCGCCGGTTCGATGAGTTCGTTCATCCCGCCGCAGCCGCCCAGGCTGATCGGGTTTCCGCACAGCCCGCGATAGCAGGATCCCTGGGTGGTCAGACCGTAGGTGGCAGGGAGAAGCCCGCGCGCCGCGAGCTCGGCAGCCACGTAGTAGTCAGGCCGCGCAAATTCGAGCCATTGCAGGACGCTCCCCTTCACCTGGTCTGTGCTGTAGTCGAGGTCGAGCACGAGGTGGGCGCCGAGGCCCTGAGCGCCGCGAATCAGATTGCACGCCTGTCCCGGCTGCGTCTCACAGCAGCAGTGAAACGCCGGGTTGTCGTCGCAGCATGGGGCGACGAGCGCGTTGAGCGCGTCGGCGTAGCGCGCGTCCGAGCGCGCGGCTGGCACCAGTGTCGTCCACCAGCCAATGAACTGAGGCAGGGATTGGAGAGAAAGCGCCGTCCCATACTGGGTCTCCGTCCCCGCCGTGGGGATCAGCGCGGCGCGAATCTCGTCCGCGGCGTTGGGCTGAGCTGCCGCTTCGAGCCAGCCGGCCAGTCCGACCAGGGCCGCGAGGGATACCACGGCGACGATCACGAGGATGTGCTTCATCACGTCTCCTTCGAATCTGGGTCCACGTCGATCCAGGACGAGACGATGGGCGCGGCCGGTGTCGGTGTCGTGTGTCGGACGTGAAGGCCGCGTGTGGCGGGAGCCGCGCAGTGTCCGGACGGAGGCACGTGATCTGCGAAAGCCGAGCGCGTATCTTCACGGCCTGAGCGGGGACGGGAGGAGATCGCGTGTCGAGCGAAGCGCT
>CAIOLV010000062.1 GCA_903859225.1 uncultured bacterium | reverse complement strand
TGTCTGGGAGACGGCACGGGTGACCTCAGGTCAACTATCCCGGACGCTTCCGCGCGCTCTCTGCGACGCTCAGCGACCTCTGCGGTGACGGCCTTGTGGTTTTCGATCCGTTCGGTCAACCGCCGCCTCCGCCGCCGCAGGAGATCGCAGGCTGCTGGTTGAGCCAGCAGCACAAGCGAACGGGTTAGGAGCCCGTTCGCTGATTCTTGCGGCTTGTTAGGTTCCCCCGCCTCCGCAAGAATCACAGCCGACGACGATGACTTGGTGCGAGGTGGAGTTCGTGGCGCCGTTGTCGTCAACCACGGTGAGCCTGATCTCGGGTCGCCATCCGGTTCCGCCGGCGGTCTGATACTCGTGGTCGACGAGGACGCCATCACCCGTCTCGCCATCGCCGAAATCCCAGATGTATTCGACGATCGTGCCGTCGGAATCCGTTGACTCGGACGCGTTGAACCACACCGGCTGGTGGACGCCGGTCGTGTAGACGTTTGGCGTGAAGCGTGCGACGGGCGCCCGGTTCAGCGCTTCGACGCTCTTCGTGCGCTCGGCCGTCTTGCTGGCGGAGTCTCTCACGGTGAGCGTGACGTCGTAGACGCCCTTCTCGGTATAGGTGTGGCTCACGTTGACTCCGCCCGCCGTTGCGCCGTCGCCGAAGTCCCAGGCGTAGTCGACGATCGGGCCGTTCGGGCTCGTCGATGCGGCGCCGTCGAACGTGACGTCGAGCGGCGGGTAGTCGAACGGCGGCGTGGCGGTGAATTCGGCTCGCGGCTCAATCTGGAGCATACACCCCGCCAGGGCGGCCACGGCCGCGGCGACGATGAGGAACGAGAAAGCCCTCCCTAGTCTCTGCATGCGTTCTCCTCTGCTTCGTAGTCCATCTCGGTCGCGGAACGGGGCGCCGTCCGGCTTCCCTCCGGGACGCCGTTTCCCTCCGCATCGCTTCCGTTGGCTGCCGGTTTCTTCTTCTCGTTCTCGTCCTCCGGCTTCGCCTCGGCGGCCTGGCGCATCAGTTCGAGTCGCGCCGCGACCCGCCCGAACACGCTCTCTGCGGGGAAAGCGCCCGCGGCGTCGGCGGTGCCGGCGGCGATGCCGCTCAGGGCTTCGATGCCTTCCTCGATCGTCGCCACGGGGACGACGTGGAATGTCCCGGCCTGCACGGCGTCGACGACGTCCTTCGACAGCATGAGGTGGTCGACGTTGGCGTGCGGGATGAGCACGCCCTGCGTCCCTGTGAGCCCGCGCTCGCGACAGGTGCGGAAGAACCCTTCGATCTTCTCGTTGACGGCGCCAATCGGCTGGATCTCGCCGCGCTGGTTTACCGAGCCGGTCACGGCCAGACCCTGGCGGAGCGGGACTCCGCCGAGCGCGGAGAGGAGCGCGTAGAGCTCGGCGCTCGACGCGCTGTCGCCGTCGATCATCGAGTAGCTCTGCTCGAACGTGAGGTTCGCCGTGAACGACAGCGCCTTCTCCCGCGCGAAGCGTTCCCCGAGATAGCCCTTGAGGATGAGGATGCCCTTCGAGTGCGTGCTGCCGCCGAGCTTCGCCTCGCGCTCGATATCGACGATGCCGCCCTTGCCGGCGTGAACGGTGGCCGTGATGCGCGACGGCTTCGCGAATGCGTACTCGCCGAGCTGGAGTACGGCGAGCCCGTTCAGTTGGCCGACGCGCTCGCCGTCGGTGTCGATGAACAGCTGACCGCGCGCGATCATCTCGCGGATCTTCTCGTCGATGCGGGCGAGCCGATGGTCGCGTTCGGCGATGGCGCGTTCGGCGTGCGCCCCGTCGACGCTCGCCGCTCCGTCGACGCGCGCCCAGTACGACGCTTCTTTGGCGATCGAGACGAGGTGGGCGAACTGGCACGACAGCTTCTTCTGGTCGCCGGCCAGCTCGACGGCGTGCTCGACCATGCGGGCGACGCCGGACGGCGTGAACGGCAGCACGGTCGGGTCGTCGTCGGCGCACCCGGCGAGGAAGCGGGCCAACTCCTGCTCGTGCTCCGGCGTGCGGTCCATCTCGGTGCCGAAGTCGACCTTGACGTTGAACAGCTTCGAGAAGTCCTCATCGTAGTGGTGCAGGAGCTCGTAGATCATCGGGCTGCCGATGATGATCAGCTTGATGCGGAACGGGACCGGCTCGGGGCGAAGGCCTTCCGCCGTCGAGTAGCCGAGCATCTGCATGGGGTCCTCAATCTGGATCTCGCGGCGCTTGATCGCGATCTTGAGCGCCTCCCAGCTGACGCCGAGGCGGAAGAGGTTGTTTGCGTTCAAAACGAGGTAGCCGCCATTCGCGCGGTGCAGCGATCCGGGCTTGATCATCGTGAAGTCGGTCATGACCATGCCCATCTGCACCCGGCGCTCGATCGAGCCGAACAGGTTCGGATAGGTCGCGTTGTGTTCGACGACGACGGGGGCGCCGTGCGCCTCGCTGTGGTCGACAAGCAGGTTGACGGTATAGCGCCGCAGCGGGTCGCCCTGCTGCGGCATCGGGAACGGGAACGGCGACTTCCTCGCCTGGCCGGCGTTCTGCTGGAAGTCGTCGAGGCTGTTCGCCACGTCGCCCTTGACGGCGTCGAGGTAGTCGATGACCTTCGGCAGGCCTTCGTAGCGGCTCTTCAGTTGGGCGAAGTGCGGCTCGATCATGAACAGCACGGCCTCTTTCGCCAGCGTCTTGATCTCTTCTTCGCGCTGCTCGTCGAGCTGGGCGACGGCCTGGAGACGCTCTTGGATGACCGCCTGCACTTCTCCCTGGCGCTCGCGGATCTGGTCGCGCTTCTCTTTCGGCAGGGCGTCGTACTCTTCCTGGCTCAACGGTTCCCCGTTGTCGCGGAGCGGCAGCGTGTTGATGCCGATCGGCGTCCGCTGCACGGCGAATCCGAGTTCGCGGCAGCGGGATTCCATCTCGTCGAGCATCGTCGTGCGCCGCTCGCCGTGGCGCTCGTTGATCTTCTTCGAGCGCGCCTTGAACTCGTCGGACTCGAGCAGCTTCGGGATTTCGCGTTGCAGGCGCTTGATATGCTGCTCGAGATCGGAGCGGAGTTGCCGCCCCTTCCCGGCCGGAAGCTCCAGGCAGCGGGGGTTGTAGGGGCTCTCGAAGTTGTGGACGTAGCAGAGGTCGGACGGCGTCGGCTCGCCGGCGCTGGCGCCGCTCAGGAAGTGCTCGACGGCCGACATCTTGCCTGTCCCGGGATCTCCCGCGACGTAGATGTTGTACCGATTCTTTGCGTCCTTGATGCCGAGGCCGAGTTTGAGCGCCTCGACGGCCCGCTCTTGGCCGATGATTTCTTCAAGGGGCTTGAGTTCGGCAGTTGTCCGAAAGGCAAATAGGGCTGGATCACAGGTGTAGCGCAGTTCTCGACTCGCCAATTCTTTGACCATGCGGTTCTCCTTCGTCTAGGATTCTATCGGAGATGCGGACCTCAAGAAAGGCGCGAACCAAAGCGAGCTTGCTGGCTATCACCCAAGCGGCGGCCACGGCCATGGCTGCCGCTCTAGCTCTCGCTGCACTCGCGGGCATGGTCCCGGCTGCTGCCGCGTGGCATGCAGCAGCCCTAGCCGTTGCCGCGCCGACGGCCGCCGTCCCGGCCGTTGCCCCGGCAGGGGCAACGGCCGTGTGGCCGATCGCCGGCCGCGAAACTCCGTGCCCGTACTGCGACGTTGCCGGGGCGGCGTTCGGCGAGGCCGGGACGTCGATCGACGTCCTGTTGGCGAGCCTCGATCCGCAGGGCGATCCGGTCGCTGACGCTCTCGTTGCGGCGGCCGCGCGCGGCGTCTCAGTCCGCGTTTTGCTCGACCAAAGTGACTTCGAGCCGTCGATCACCGAGAAGGCCGCGAAGGCCATCGAGTACCTCGTCGCGCACGGCGTTGAAGCTCGCCTGGACGACCCGGCGATCACGACGCACGCCAAGCTGGCCATCGTCGACCGAGTGACGGTCATCGTCGGGTCGACGAACTGGAATTCCTATGCCCTGTTTGAGCATCGCCAGGCCGACGTGCGGATCGACGACGAGCGCGTCGGCGCGGCGTTCGCCGCGTTCTTCGATCGTCTGTGGATGGATCCCGCGGCGAAGCTGCCCATGACGCTCGACGGCGTCGGGATCCCCGCCGAGGGTCCGGTGCTCGTCGCGCTTCCCGACGCCGGGCAGTCGACGCTCTACGGCTCGGTCGTGGTCGATCTCCTTGCGGGCGCGAAGGAGTCGGTGCATGCCGTGCTGTACCGCGTGTCCGTCTATCCGCAGTTCGAGGACAGCGCGACGACGGACCTCGTGAGCGCCCTCATCGCCGCGGCCCGGCGAGGGCTGGAGGTTCGTGCGCTCCTGGATGATTGCAGCTTCTACGCCGACTCGGCCAAGGCGAACCTGGAGAGCGCCATCTACCTCTACCAGAGCGGCGTCGACGTGCGCTTCGACGATCCCGCGGTGACGACGCACGCGAAGCTGCTGGTCATCGACGGGGAGACCGTCGTCCTCGGCTCGACGAACTGGAACTACTACTCGGTCGAGCGAAACATCGAAGCGAACGTGGCTCTCCTGCGCATGCCCGAGATCGCCCGGCCGTTTGAGGTCTACTTCGCCGGGCTGTGGGCGGAGGGGCGTTCGATCGTGCCGTAGGGTGTCCCGTCTCACAGCGCAATCGGCAATCCGCAACCGTAGAGCGCGTGGCCGCTCCTTCGGAGCGCCTTGACACCTGGAGCGTGCAGAGAGGAACGGCAGACCACGGAGCCTCTTCTTAAGTGCGCCGGCCGGTCCCTGACCAGCAACCGGTGACTCAAAGGGCCACGTGGCCGACTGTCATCGAAGACCACGAGAGGAGAAGGGCCCGCAAGGGCCCCTTCTTTCTAGCCATTCCAAAGGAATGGCTAGATGCGTCCGCGGAGCAGGCCTCTGCGGTGTGGGTCTCTGTCTTGCGTGTGCGATGGCATGTGGACGCAGCCGCGACTCCGAGATGGGACGGGCTACGGTCCCTTGGCGCCGCAGCGCGGACAGGCCCAGTCGATCTTCCCGGTGAGGACATTGAACCGCACCGGCAGCATCGAGCCGCCGCATTCTGGACAGAGGATGTCGGAGAAGGCGAGCGCCACCGGCGCGCTCTGGGCGCCCGAGACAGTCGCCGTGAGCTTCGCTCCGTCGGGCATGGTCAACGTGACCGGCTCCGCGAGGCGGAGCGCAATCTCCTGCGGCATGCCGATGACGCGCACGTCTCCGGAGTACTCGATGTGGATCCCGTTCCGACTGATCGACACGAGAAAGACCATGATGGCGGCGAGCAACCCCACGACGGCCACAATGGCGACGATGCGCAGTGTGCGATCCACTGATGCCTCCTTTCGCATCTCGCAGGAGATCATCGTACTCCGCAGGTGTGAGGCACTCCAACGGTCTCGTCCATCTGCCGGCCGGAGGCCACGCCCGATGATCGTGCAGCCCGGTGGCGACCCAACCTCGTGTGTCCCGGGCCGTATCCGGCGAGCGCTAGTTGCGCCACGGGTTGCGGAGGCCGTCGCGTCTTCCTAGTATAGGTTCGCCAAGCCGAGGGGGAAGCTGCTCGACTTGGCTCCCTGAACCGCGCGATGAGACTGGCGCGGTATAGGTGCCCTGAACCGCGCTGGGGCGGCGCGGTATGGCTGCGCCGAATCGCGCGATGAGACTGCGCGGTATGGGTTCGTCAAGCCGAGCGGGGAAGCTGGCTCGACTTGGCTCCCTGAACCGCGCGATGAGACTGCGCGGTACAGGTACCCTGGACCGTGCTGGGGACGGCGCGGTCTGGGCTGCACTGAACCCTGCGGCGAAGTGACCGCGCGGGCGTCCTGCGGCTCGCGGAGGAGGCTTCCATGTCGGAGACGATCGGACAGAAGTTCCAGGCTGAGACGGCCATTGCGCGTCTCGGAGTCTCGGACCAGAAACGAGGCGCCCCGATGCCGCCTCTCGAGCTGCGGCTTCTCGACGGCCGGGAGATCGATCTGCCGAGCGTCGACGTGGCGTGGGGTAAGACGCCCCTCTCGAGCGCGATGCGCTCGCGTCGCAGCCTGCGCGAGTACTCCGACGCGCCTTTGTCCCTCGCGGAGCTTTCGGCTCTTCTCTGGGCGACGCAGGGCGTGGACCGAGTCTGGGAAGAGAAGGCGACGTTCCGGACCGTGCCGTCAGCTGGAGCGCGGCATGCGTTCGAGACACTCCTCCTGGTCAACCGCGTCGCCGGTCTTCCCGCAGGCCTGTACCAGTACCTCGCGGTGGAGCACCGGCTGCTCGCCGCGCCGTCCTTCTCCGTCACGTCGAGCGAACTGGCGGGTTCCTGCCTCGGTCAGAAGGCGATCGAGAACGCCGCGGTGACGTTCGTCTGGGTTGCCGTGCGGGAGCGGATGACGTGGCGCTACGGCGAGCGCGGTTACCGCTACCTCTACCTGGATGCGGGCCACGTCTGCCAGAACCTCTACCTCGCCTGCGAGGCGATCGGGGCGGGAGCCTGCGCCATCGGCGCCTACGACGATGCGGCGGTGAATGCGCTTCTCCACCTTGATGGGGCGGAGCGGTTCGTCATCTATCTCGCCAGCGTGGGAAAGAGAACGATCCTGGCCTAGAAGAGCACGATGGGGCCGCCGCCAGAGCATCCGCCGCCCGGGGTCGCTCGATGGACACGCACGTCATGGCGGACGACGGCCTCGCCCCCGGCGGCGTCGCGCACGGTCAGGGTTACGGTGTACGAGCCTTCGGATGTGTAGGCGTGGCCTGCTGTCGGACCTTTGGCCATGCCGCCGTCGCCGAACGACCAGATGAACTCGATGTCCGACCCTTCCGGGTCGTAGGATCCCGAGCCGTCGACGGTCATCCACTCGTTGATGTCCGGCGCGTCGTCGGACAGGTGGAAACTGGCTACGGGAGGCGAGTTGTCGACACCGATGTCGACGCGCGCCGAGGCGGCATTTCCGTCGTTGTCGGTCACGGTCAGCACGACCTCGCGCGTGCCCGGCGTGCGGAACGTGTGATCGCAGCGCGCGCCGCGCGTCGTCGAGAGCTCACCGTCGAACGTCCACTCGTAGTCAACGATCTCGCCATCGTCCGTGGAGTCTGACGCGTCGAAGGTTACCGTGAGAGGCGCAGGGCCGCTCAGGCGACTTGCGTCGATCGCGGGATGTGGGGCTCGGCCGCCGCTTGGCGACAGGCTGCAGCCGCCGAGGGCGAGGGACGCGAGGACGGCAACGACGAGGATTGGCATGCGAGCGCGCTCCAGCATCACGGACACTCCCTTCTTCACCAGGACAGACTAGCGGCCTGCACGGAGCAGCGGGCGCCCAGATGGCCGGACGGAGAGCGACGAACGACCGGGCGGCAGGGCAGACACCGGCCGGGCGTGGCTGGCGGAGTCGGACGGGGTTGGCTAGGATGGCGCCGACACAGGGGGTGGCGCGCACGATGGAGGCGAAGGACGTTCCTGCCGATCTGTTCTCTCGGTTCGCGGCCGGCGATCTTCCACGATGGCGGGCACTACGTGGTTGCGCCGTCGTGCCCGACGACGAGCGCTGGGGCGAGGGGCTCGTTAGGGACGTCCGCTGGGAAGGGAGATCGGATCTCCCGGACGACCGCGGCACGATCTACCTGAGCGTCGAGTACGCGGACGGCCTCCGGGCGCGAGTGAACGCCCGCGCGTTCGCCCGCCACCACCACATCGTGAGGATCGAGGCGGGTCTGGCCGACTTCGTCGAGCGGTGGTTCGGCGACGCGGACGCGGTGGACGACGACGCGCGCCTTGCGGCGCTCGCGGAGCGCGACGGCGCTCTGCGCGCAGAGCAGGACGCCGAGCGACTGCGACGAGTCGAGGAACTGCGCCGGCTGGTGCGCGAGCGGCGTGCGGCGGACTAGGAGCGGGAAGGACATCGAGGCGGGATCGCCGCCCCAAATGTCGCCTTGCCGGCGCACAGCGGCCGTCGCGGGCGTCGGCGAGTCGGGTACTCTGCTCGCCAGCGCAAGGAGGAACCGGGGAGTGAGAGGGCCGTACCGCGTCGCCGTCGTCATCAGCCTGATTGGGATTCTTTTCGGCTCCGTCGCCATCGGCGGCGGGGGACCGGTCGGCAAGGCTCCGGTCGTGGTCGTCATCGACGCCGGGCACGGCGGGGAAGACCCCGGCGCCCTCGGATGCCTCAGCAGCGTCGAGAAGGACATCACCCTTGCCGTCGCGCGCAGTATCGCGCTCCAGGCCGTGCGCTACCCGAATCTGAACATCGTGCTCACCCGTGTGGACGACCGCTACGTGGAGCTGACCGATCGCATCGCGCGGGCCCGCGAGGTCCACGCGGCCGTCTACGTCAGCTTGCACGCGAACTCAGCCCCCGACGCGTCGGCGCGCGGTGTCGAAACCTACGTTGCACAAGGCGCCCACGACGCGGACGGTAGCGAGCGCTTGGCGGAGGCGCTCCAGCCGAAGGTGGTTTGGGCGACGGCATCGAAGGACCGCGGCGTACGTTCGGCTTCGCTCTACATTGCGCGCGCAGCGATGCCCGCGGCCCTGGTGGAGATGGGGTTCCTGACGGAGAAAGCGGACACCCGTGCTCTCGAGGATCCAGCATTTCAGGCGCGGATCGCCACCGCCGTGCTCGACGGGATCTCCGCCTTCATCGCTGCGGAGTAGGCAGCTCCAAGTGCGCGCCTAGACTGTGCGCTCTTCACGGACTCGTCGACGACTGCGGAGAGCGCCGAGGGGCTGCTCCGCGGATTGCGCGGCCCTTCGAGCCATCGGCTGCTGTCCAGGGTTCAGCCGGCTCACTTGAGAAGAGGTTTCGTGGTCTGCCGTTCCTCTGTGCGTTCTCTGCGCCCTCTGCGCTCTCTGCGGTGAGTCGGCTTGTCGTTCGCGGCGCGAGACTGCAGAGGCACCGCACGTGTGAGTGCGTGGGAGGAACCGATGCGTCAACACGATTCTGGCGCTGGACAGGCTAGACCCGGATGTGCTTCCACGCGCCGTCGCGAAACTTCAGCGCCATGACGAGGGACAGGATCGTCCAGTACACGTACTCGCCGACCCACGCGCCGGAAAGCCCGAGCGACGTTCGCAGCCCGAGCAGATAGACCGTGGGCAAATAGACGAAGACGCAGACGCAGAACTCTGTCCAGAAGACGAATCTCGTGTTCCCCGCGCCCTGCAACGACTGCGACAGGACGAGGGCCGCGCCGGCGAAGACCTGCACGAACCCAAGCCAGAAGAGCGGACCTCTCCCGGCGGCGATGACGGTGGGCTCCGCTGTGTACACGCGCAACAGCGCGCCGGGCGCGAGGATGAAGAGAAGTCCCATCACGCCCATGGTATACGCCGCAAGCCGCGTCGCCTCCCACGCGTAGCGCTCGGCGTCGTCGGGGCGCCCGGCTCCCAGGCTTTGCCCTACAAGCGACGATGCGGCCGTACCCATGCCGGCGGCGAGCATAATCGTCAGCGAGTAGATGGACCGAATGACGTTCGTCGCCGCGAGCTCGACCGTCCCGATGCGGGATACGACGAAGAAGAAGGCAAACCAGCTCCCATGCGACATCACTCGTTGCGCGGCGATGGGCGACGAGAGCCGGAGAATGGGGCGAATCCACGCCGCGAGCGCCACGCGCCCGCGGTACGGCGCGAACTCGCGACGAATCCGCGCCGTGAGGGAAACGGCGAAGTAGTATGCGACCCCCGCGGCGATGGCCAGCGTCGAGGCGAGCGCGGCGCCCGCCACCTCCATGCGCGGCATGCCGAGGCGCCCGAAGATCAGCCCATAGTCGAGGACGACGTTCACGACCGTGACGATGATCGAGCTCTGCAACTGATAGCGCGTCCGCCCGATTCCGGCGAAGAAGGCGGCGTACGTCCATCCGAGGAACGAGAAGGCGGCTCCGTAGAGGCGGAACTCGAGGTAGTCGGCGCCGAGCCGGGCGACGAGCGGGTCGCGCGAGAGAAGAGGCGCCGCGAACTTGGCGATCCACGGGGCGGCGACCGAGAGGGGGAGCCCGACGGCGACCGAGAGGATGAGGCCGGCACGCAACACGTCGCCACAGTGCGTCAGTTCCCCCTCGCCGAATCGCCGCGCGGTCAGAACCTGGACGCCGACTGACACGGACCCGAGGGCGAACACGATGGCGAAGAAGAACACTCCGGCGATCCCCGAGGCTCCAAGCGGAGCCTCGCCGAGGCGCCCGAGCATGATGGTGTCGACCGCGCTCAACAGCGTATAGGACACGGATCCGAGGATCACGGGGACCGCGAGCTCAGAGACGCGTTTCGCCGGCTCGCGGCGGACGACGAAGGGACGCAGGAACGACGGGAGGCTCACCCGCCGCCTCCGATCGGAGCGACGGCCGGCGAGGGCTCCATCTGGGTGACGAAC
>CAIOLV010000061.1 GCA_903859225.1 uncultured bacterium | reverse complement strand
TCTGCTCGGCCGGCGGGTTGACTACTCCGGGCGCGCGGTGATCGTTGTCGATCCCAAGTTGAAGCTCGCGCAATGCGGCATTCCGAAGAAGATGGCGCTCGAGCTGTTCAAGCCGTTCATTCTGCACTACCTCGAGACGACGACGTTCTCGGACTTCGATGAGATCAAGAATCGGGCCCTCATGGGCGAGATGCCCGAGGTGTGGGACATCCTTGACAAGCTGATCAAGAAGCACCCGGTGCTCCTGAACCGAGCTCCGACGCTCCATCGTCTCTCGATGCAGGCGTTCGAGCCGATTCTCGTTGACGGCGAGGCCATCCACGTTCACCCACTCGTGTGTCCTCCCTACAATGCCGACTTCGATGGAGACACGATGTCGGTGCACCTGCCGCTCTCGCCGGAGGCGATTCGCGAGGCGCGGGAACTGATGGCTGCGCCGCGCAACATCCTGTCCCCGTCGAGCGGAGAGCCGCTGACCCTACCGACGCAGGACCCGATCTTCGCATTCTACTTCCTCACGCTGGTGGAGCCGGACGGAAAGGGACAAGGCAAGGCATTCCGCGACATCGATGAGGCGCGGAGGGCGTTCGAGACCGGTGCGCTGGGGTTGCACAGCCAGGCCAAGATCCGCATCGACGGGAAAGTCATCGATACGACGCTCGGTCGAGCCGAAGTGAACCGTGTGCTGCCCGAGCCGATTCGTGACTAC
This sequence comes from uncultured bacterium, assembly GCA_903859225.1. Taxonomy (GTDB): domain Bacteria; phylum Bipolaricaulota; class Bipolaricaulia; order UBA7950; family UBA9294; genus CAIOGO01. The sequence goes on along the minus strand of CAIOLV010000061.1, from coordinate 22,789 downwards.
ACCCGCGTCATTGACCGCCGGGCCGTGAAGAAGATCGTCATGCGCTGCTTCCACGAGTACGGGTGGGAGAAGTCGGCGGAAGTCCTGGATGACCTGAAGGACCTCGGGTTTAAGTACGCCACGTACGCGGGCCTCACGATCTCGCTCAAGGACTGCCTGATTCCGGAGGCCAAGACCGACATCGTCCGTGAGTCGCAGGCCGCGGTGCTCCGCATCGAGACGATGTTCAAGATGGGACTCTCGACCGAAGACGAGCGGCGCGAGGCGGTCATCCGCATCTGGCGTCGCACCGTCGACGACGTGGAGCGGGCGACGATGGAAAACCTGCGCAGTCACCTGTTCAACCCGGTCTACGGGATGGTCATGTCAGGGGCGCGCGGCGGGCCGGACCAGGTCAAGCAGTTGTGCGGGATGCGCGGGCCGATGGCCGGTCCGTCGGGAGAGATCATCGAGCGTCCGGTTATCTCGAACTTCCGCGAGGGCCTGGACATGATGGAGTACTTCATCTCCACTCACGGTGGGCGGAAGGGCGCGGCGGACACGGCACTCAAGACGGCGGATTCCGGGTATCTCACGCGTCGTCTCGTCGACGCCTCCTCGGACACCATCATTCGTGAGGTCGACTGTGGAACGACGCAGGGCGTGGACATCGATCCGTTCCGGTTCAGCAAGACGGAGATCATGGAGCCGGTGGAAGAGCGCATCTACGGACGAGTGACGTCGGCGCCGGTCATCGATCCGTCGAGCGGCGACGTGGTCGTCGATGCCAACCAGTGGATCTCACGGGAGATGGCCGCGCTGATCGGCCAGATGGAGAGTGAGTTGTCGACGACGAGCGCCGCGGAGCGCGAGCGCGCCATGGGGACGAAGAGCCTGCAGGACGTCAAGGATCCGAAGACAGGGCGCGTGCTCGTGCGGATGGACGAGACGGTCACGGCGCGCCTCATTGAGGCGTTGCGCGCCGCGAAGATTAAGAAGATCCGCGTCCGCCCGCGCGTTGCCATTCGGTCGCCCATGACGTGCGAGACAACCAACGGCGTGTGTCAGCTGTGCTACGGCTACGACATGAGCAGCCACCACCCGGTGGCGCTCGGAACGGCGGTGGGCGTCATTGCCGCGCAGTCCGTCGGAGAGCCGGGAACGCAGCTGACGATGCGCACGTTCCACCTCGGCGGCGTGGCCGGGGAAGACATCACGCAGGGATTGCCGCGCGCCGAGGAGCTGTTCGAGGCGCGGAAGACGACGAAGGAGAGCGAAGCGGGCATCTCGCCGCTCGACGGGTTTGTCACGAGCATTGTGTCCACGGAGACGGGGCACGACCAAGTCGAGATCACCGGAGAACCTCGCGATGTCGTTGTCCCTGCTGCCATCCTGAACGTGGAAGAAGGCGACGAGGTCACGATCGGCGATCTCATCCGGGTGAAGAGCCCGTGCAAAGGGGAAGTCTACACCCTCCTCGCGGACGACGGGACGCAGGAGTTCCTGCTGATCGACACGGCGAGCGGCGACCGATCCTACACGATCCCGCAAGGGGCGACGGTCAAGGTCAAGACCGGCGACGTTGTTGGCGCCAAGGACGCGCTGACCGACCGATTCAACACCGAGCCGATCGTCGCCATGCGCAAGGGGAAGGTAGAGCTCTCCGAGGAGAGCGATCGCGTCTTCCGGTTGATCTACGGGCCGGAGGATGTGGCGGAGCACGAGATCCCGTACGGCGGGCGCCTGCTGGTTGAGCCGGGCGAGACGGTTGAGGCTGGGAAGGCCGTGACGTCTCGTTCGAAACCGATCTTCGTTGCTGCGGACGGTGAGGGAACGGTCGTCGTCCTGGACGACCGCATCGTGGTCTACAACCCGGATGGTGGCGGGCTCCATATCCCGCTCACGGGCGACATCTCGGCCCTCAAAGGGCACGGGGAGACAGTGCGCGTCGGCGAGCCGATCCTGCGACTTGAGATCCCGCACGTGGGGCATGTGCGCGTTGAGTCGATCGAGCTGGACGGGGAGACGGCGCGGGTGCGCGTGGAGCCGAAGAGCGTGATGACCGTCGACAAGACGGTCACCGTGCGCGTTGGCGACAAGATGGAGGAGGGGGACCTCATCACGAAGGGAATCGTCGCACCGCACACCGTGCTCGAGGCGGCCGGCGTGCAGAAGGCGCGTCAGTACCTGATGACGGAAATCCACAAGGTGTACCGGCAGCAGGGCGTCGACATCAACGACAAGCACCTCGAGGTCATCATTCGGCAGATCCTGAACAACATCCGCCTCGTGGACCGCGGCGACTCGCGCTTCCTGCTCGGCGACCTCGTCACGCTGGAGGAGTTCCGCAAGGAGATCAAGTCCCTCGTGGTGTGGAACGATGAAGCCGACAAGACGCGGGCCGACGCTCTGGGTCTACCCCTCGCGGAGGACGTTGCGGACAGCGACCACCTCTACGCGCGAAGCGGCGAGCCGCTGACGGCGCCGATTCTCGCCGCTGCCCGCAAGGCAGAGCTGGACATCGTGCGCGTGCTACGCGACGACGAGACGGCGGAGATCCCGGTCGCCGTCAAGCGCCTCCCGGACGGAGAGCGCGAGCTTCTGCGGATCTCAAAAGCGGCGCTCACGACGAAAGGTTGGCTGTCCGCCGCGTCGTTCCAACGAACCACCAAGGTGCTGGCGGAGGCCGCGCTGCGCGGCGAGACTGATGAACTCGACGGGCTGAAGCCGAGCATCATCGTGGGGAAGAGAATCCCGGCCGGAACCGGCTTCCGAATTCTCGTGGGCACGGCGGGCGAGATGGAGTCTGCGGAGGAAGCGACGGACAACGACGTGGAAGCGACGGAGCCTTGAAGGGCTTCAGGAGCCGCCCTATAATCGACGCCATCCTAGCCAGGGAGTGAAGATGCCAACGATCAATCAACTGATCCGACTCGGGCGGAAGCCCAAGACGAAGAAGAGCAAGGCTCCGCAACTCAGCACTTGCCCGCAGAAGCGGGGAGTGTGTACGCGCGTCTACACGCGCACGCCGAAGAAACCGAACTCGGCGTTGCGGAAGGTCGCTCGCGTGCGGATGAGCAACGGGAAGGAAGTCACCGCCTACATCGGGGGCGAGGGACACAACCTGCAAGAGCACTCGATGGTGTTGGTGCGAGGCGGGCGCGTCAAGGATCTGCCGGGGGTTCGGTACCACATCATTCGCGGCACCCTGGACTCGGAAGGCGTGACGGCGCGGCGTCAGGGTCGATCGAAGTATGGTGCCAAGAAGCAGTAGCAGTGAGGAGAAGAGCATGAAGATCCCCGGTCGTGACGTCAAGCCGGACATTCGCCACAACAGCAAGCTCCTGGCCAAGCTGATCAACTACATCATGCAGGAAGGGAAGAAGCCGACGGCCGAGAGTATTGTCTACGGAGCGCTTGAGGTCGTTGAGTCGCGAAGCGGCTCGCCGGCGCTCGATGTGTTCAACGAGGCCATCACGAATTGCTCCCCGCGGCTTGAGGTGCGCACGCGCCGGGTCGGCGGCGCGAACTACCAGGTGCCCTACGAAGTTCCGGCGGACCGACAGATCGCGCTGGCGCTGCGCTGGCTGGTTGCAGCATCGCGCGAGCGCGGCGAACACACGATGGCCGAACGGCTGGCGGCGGAGATCGTCGACGCCTCGCGCAAAGAGGGCAAAGCCTACACCAAGCGGCTGGACGCGCATCGCATGGCCGAGTCGAACAAGGCCTTCGCGCACTACCGCTGGTAGACGCAGCTCGGCCTCGCCCGGAGTCTCGGAAAGGAACTTGTTTGCCTCCGCGTGCGTCCGATCTCGACAGAGTGCGCAACATCGGCATCATGGCGCACATCGACGCCGGGAAGACGACCACGACGGAGCGCATTCTTTTCTACACGGGTCAGATTCACAAGATGGGCGAAGTCCATGAGGGCGACACCGAGATGGACTGGATGGCCCAGGAGCGCGAGCGCGGGATCACCATCACTGCCGCGGCGACGACGTGCCCCTGGCTTGACTATCGAATCAACATCATCGACACGCCCGGTCACGTCGACTTCACCGCGGAGGTTGAACGCAGCCTGCGCGTGCTTGACGGGGCCGTCGTTCTCTTCTCCGGCGTCGAAATGGTCGAGTCCCAGTCGGAGACGGTCTGGCGACAGGCCGATCGGTACAAGATTCCGCGCATTGCGTTCGTCAACAAGCTGGATCGTGCTGAGTCAAGCTACGCCGCGACGATCGAAATGATCGAGGCGCGACTCGGCGTGCGCACGGTCCCGCTTTCATTTCCCTACAGGGATACGGAGCGCCGACTCGTCGGCATCGTCGATCTCCTGAGCCGCGAACTCGTTACGTGGGACGCGGAGCGCGATGGCGTCGCCATGGAGCGGGGGCCCGTTCCGGAAGAGATTCGAGATCAGGTTGAGCTGTACCGCGAACTGGCGATCGAGCGTGTCGCGGAGTTCGACGACCGAGTCATGGAGGCCTTCCTCGACGGACGGGACGTCCGTCCGGAGGATTTCCACGCCGGGCTGAGGCGAGGTTGCATCCAGCACGGCGTGATCCCCGTCGTCGGCGGATCGGCCTTCCAGAAGATCGGGGTTCAGCCGTTGCTCGATGCCGTCATTCGGTACCTCCCGTCCCCAGTCGACATGCCGCCGGTGCGGGGAGTGGACGGGAAAGAGGAGCGGGCGGCCGACCCGGACGAGCCGTTCTGTGGCCTGGCATTCAAGGTGACGTCGGACGCCTATGCCGGTCGACTCGTCTACGTTCGCATCTACTCTGGAACCCTGAAGGCGGGCGGGCACGCGTTTGACGCCTCGACCGGAAAGGGCTTGCGCGTCACCAAACTCTTCCGAATGCATGCCAATCGGCGGCTCGCCCTGGAAGAGGCCACAGCCGGCGACATTGTGGCCATCGTGGGATCACAGGACGTCTCGACGGGCGACACGCTCTGCGACAAGAGCGCTCCGATTCTGCTGGAGAAGATCGAGTTTCCCGAGCCCGTCGTGTTCGCGGCCGTCGAGCCGCGCACCGAAGCGGACCGCGGCGAGCTGATGGAGGGGCTGGCGAAGCTCACTCAGGAGGATCCGACGTTTCACGTCCGCGTCGATGAGACGACTGATCAGATCGTCATTGGCGGAATGGGGGAGCTGCACCTGGATGTGCTGGTGCGGCGGCTGCGAGAGGAGCTGCGGGTGCAGGTGAGCGTCGGCACGCCACAAGTGGCGTACCGTGAGACGCTGCGCGAGCCCGTCGTGGCTGAGGAGCGCTTCTCACGGCAGGCAGCGGGTCGCGGTCAGTTCGCGCACATCGTGCTTCGACTGGAGCCTCTGGCGCGGGAAAGCGGCATCACGTTTTCGTTCGAGGCGAGACCGGAGGAAGTCCCCAAGGCGTACGCGGCGGCCATCGAAAGCGCGTTGCGCGGTACGTTGACAAACGGTCCACTAGCGGGATATCCTCTGGCCGACATCGGAGCCGCTGTTATCGGCGGATCTTATCATCCGGTAGACTCGTCCGAGCTTGCGTTTCGTGCTGCGGCGTCTGCTGCGCTGCACAAGGCGTATGGCGCGGGTGTGTTTGAGCTTCTCGAACCCATCATGGAGGGAGAAGTGATCACGCCCGCCGAGTACCTGGGTGAAGTGATGGAGGACCTGGCGCGCAGGCGGGGAGAGATCCGCTCGCTTCGGTCGCTGGAGACGGTGCAGATCTTGATGGTCTGCATCCCGCTGGCCGAGACGTTCGGGTATGCGACTCGGCTGCGCTCCTTGAGCCAGGGAAGGGCGACCTACTCGCTTCGAGTGGCTCGCTATGAAGTCGTCCCGGCGGCACTGCGGGAGAAGATCGTCAAGAGCAGAGGGTACTGACATGGCAAGAGAGAAGATCCGGATCAAGCTGCGGGGGTACGATCACGAGCTCGTCGATAGCTCGGTTCGGAAGATCGTTGAGTCGGCAAAAGAGACGCGCGCCAAAATCGCGGGACCGATTCCTCTTCCCACGGAGCGCCGCGTCTACACCGTCCTGCGATCTCCACACATCGACAAGCGGTCGATGGAGCATTTCGAGCGGCGGATCCATACGCGCTTGCTGGACATCAAAGAGCCGACCTCCGAGACGATCAACGCGTTGATGGATATCGAGCTTCCCACGGGCATTGACATCGAGATCAAACTCTAGGCACGGAGGTAGGCGACGCATGGCTCGGAGGCTTCTCGGCAAGAAGATCGGCATGGCGCAGGTGTTCGTCGATGACCGCGCGGTGGGCGTGACGGTTATTCAGACCTCGCCATGCACCGTCGTCCAGATCAAGACGAAGGACGTCGATGGATATGACGCCCTCCAGCTTGGCTACGACGAGGTGAAGGACTCGAAGGTCTCGCGGCCGGTCGCTGGGCATTTCAAGAAGTCCGGCGTCGCGACGCATCGCCACCTGTTCGAGATTCGTGTCGACAACATCGGGGAGTACAAGGTCGGCGACACGATGGGGGTGGGGATCTTCGCGGAAGGCGACAAGGTGGACGTGTCCGGCACGAGCCGAGGCCTTGGGTTCCAGGGTGTTATGAAGCGCTGGAACTTCAGCGGCGGACCGAAAAGCCACGGGTCGAAGTTCCACCGACGACCCGGCTCGATCGGTTGCCACGTGGAGCCGGGGCGAGTCATCAAGGGGCGGAAAATGCCGGGGCACATGGGCAATGAGAGGGTTACGGTGCGCGGACTCCGCGTGCTCAAGGTCGACACTGAGAAGAACCTGCTCATCCTCAAGGGAGCGACACCGGGCGCTCGCGGGGCTCTTCTGGAACTGGGGAAGCGCAATGGTTGAAGCGAAAGTCTATTCGTTCGCTGAGGCAGGGGGTCCGCAGACCGTCGCGCTCGACGAGCGTTTGTTCGGCGGGGAGGTCAACAAGGACCTCCTCTATCGCATGGTTCGTGTACAGATGGCCAATCGACGCCAGGGCACGAGCTGCACGAAAACGCGCGGCGAGGTCAGGGGTGGCGGTCGCAAGCCGTGGCGCCAAAAGGGCACGGGGCGAGCGCGTCAGGGCTCTCGGCGGTCTCCGTTGTGGGTCGGCGGTGGGACGACGTTCGGACCGAAGCCGCGCGACTACTCGATGAACCTGACGAAGAAGATGCGCGCCGGGGCGCTCGTGTCCGCGCTGTCGGATCGCGCCCAAGAGGGTCGCGTCGTCCTCGTCGACCGGATGGGGTTCGAGGAGCCCAAGACGAAGAGCGCCGTCGCTCTCCTCGCGCGGCTGGGAGTCTCCGGCAGCGCGCTCATCGTCGTGAGCTCGTCCGAGTACGACAGGGCGGTCAAGAAGTCGTTCACCAACCTTCGCTATGTGAAGTGCATTGCGGGTTGCGGGGTCAACGTGTACGACGTTCTTCGGCACGACTTCCTCGTCATGACGGTCGGGGCAGTCGAGGAATTGCGAGGAAGGTTCTAGCCATGGCGAAACTCCTGCATGCGGAAGACATCGTCCTCGCGCCGCTCGTCACCGAAGACACGGTGCGGAAGGCGGAAGAGCGGAAGTACGCGTTCCGCGTTGCCTTGGGGGCGAACAAGATCGAGATCCGCAAGGCGATTGAAGAGCTGTTCAAGGTCAAGGTCGAGAAGGTGTGGACGGCCAACGTCCACGGGAAGCCGCGCCGCGAGCGGCTGAGCCAGCTTCATGGACACACCTCGCGCTGGCGAAAGGCGACCGTGCGGCTGGCGCCGGGCGACCGCATCGAAATGATGGGAGGCTAGGCAGAGATGGCGCTGAAACGATACAAGCCGACAACGCCCGGGCGACGCCATGCGGAGCTCCCGGACTACAGCGAGCTGTCCCAGGTCGCTCCGGAGAAGAGCCTGCTGCGCCCGAAGCCGAAGAAGGCGGGACGCAACAGCCAGGGCCACATCACGGCACGCTGGCGCGGCGGCGGCCACAAGAGGCAGTACCGCGTCATCGATTTCGCGCGAGGCAAGGACGGGATTCCGGCGCGTGTGATGACTCGCGAGTACGACCCGAATCGTTCGGCATGGATCACGCTTCTGAACTATGCCGACGGCGAGAAACGCTACATCATCGCTCCGGTGGAGCTGCCGGTCGGTGCCGTTGTCGAGGCTGGCGAGAACGCCGAAGTGTCGGTTGGGAACTCGCTCCCACTCGCGAAGATTCCGCTCGGGTCGACGATTCACAACCTCGAGTTCTACCCGAAGAGCGGTGGAGCGATTGCCCGTTCCGCGGGGACGTCGGCCAAGCTGATCGGCAAAGAGGCTGACCAGGCCCACGTCCGACTCCCGTCGGGCGAGGTGCGACTCTTCCGCCTGGATTGCCGCGCGACGGTGGGCGAGGTGTCGAACCCCGATCACAAGAACGTGAAGCACGGCAGCGCAGGAAGGATGCGGCACCTTGGATGGAAGCCTGAGGTGCGCGGCACCGCGATGAACCCGGTCGACCATCCGCACGGCGGAGGCGAAGGCCGCGGGCACGTGGGCGGTCCGAAGGTGTCGCCGACGGGCAAGACGGCCAAGGGTGGCCGGACCCGCAATCCGCGAAAGAAGAGCAAGGCGCTGATCGTGCGCCATGCCGGCAAAGGCCGGCGGTAGAGGAGGCCCCGATGGGGAGATCAACGAAGAAGGGTCCCTTCGTCAGCGCCAGCCTTCTCGAAAAGGTGCAGCGCGCGAAGCGGGGAGACCCGAGAGAGATCAAGACGTGGTCGCGAACCTCGATGGTGACGCCGGAGATGGTGGGGCTGACGATTAAGGTCCACAACGGGAAGGTTCACCTCCCGGTCTCTGTCGTAGAGAACATGGTGGGTCACAAGCTCGGGGAGTTCGCGCCGACGCGGACCTTCCGGTCGCACGGCGGAATGAAGAAGAAGAAGGCCGCGGGCCTGACGTAGGAGATACTATGGAAGCACGGGCTATTGCGCGCCACGTTCGCATGTCGCCGCGGAAGGCGCGACTCGTGATCGACGCGATTCGTGGCAAGGATGTGAACGAAGCGCTCAGGATCGTGAGGCTCTCGAGCAAGAAGTCGGCCATGCCGATCCGAAAGACTCTTGAGTCGGCGATCGCCAACGCGGAGAACCGCTACGACGTGGATGTCGACAGCCTGTTCGTCGTCAGAGCCACGGTCGACATGGGCAAGTCTCTGCGGCGGATGCAGCCTCGTGCGTACGGTCGTGCTGACGTTGTTCGGCACCACACGAGTCATGTCACGATTGTCGTCGGCGATAGGGAGCGTGCGTAATGGGCCAGAAGATTCATCCGATAGGATTCCGGGTCGGAGTTACGCGGAAGTGGGTGTCCAACTGGTACAACCCGAAGCTGGCTCCCGTGTACATCGCTGAAGACAAGCACATTCGCGATCTGGTCCAGGACCGATACCGAAGAGCAGCGGTCGCGGAGATCAACATCGAGCGGTCGAAAGAGGACCGTGTTTCGATTGTCATTCGCTCCGCTCGGCCGGGCATCATCATCGGACGTGGGGGAAGCGAGATTGAGCTCCTGCAGAGAGCCTTGGAAGATCTGACCGGGCGGAACGTCAAGGTGTCGATCCAGGAGATCGAGCGCCCTGACCTCGAGGCGCGGTTGGTCGCGCAGGATGTCGCGCTCCAGATTGAGAACCGCACTGCGCCGGCGCGCACGATGAAGGAAGCGATCCGCCGGGTGATGGGTGCCGGCGCCGAGGGCGTGAAGATCAAGGTCAGTGGGCGGCTTGGTGGAACCGACATCGCGCGCTCGATCACGATGAAAGAGGGACGAATCCCGCTCCAGACGCTCCGGGCCGACATCGACTACGGACTCGTAGAGGCGCGTACGAAGTACGGCAACATCGGCGTCAAGGCATGGGTGTTCCGCGGCGAACGCTCTCCTCGCGCCCACCGAGACGAGGTGAAGTAGCATGCCACTCCTTTTCCCAAAACGTACGAAGTACCGGAAGATGCACCGCGGGCGCAAGGCTGGAAAGGCGACGCGCGGAAATCAGATTGCGTTCGGGGAGTTCGGAATTCAGACGCTTGAGGCGTCGTGGATCTCGCAAGCTCAGATTGAGGCCTGCCGAACGACGATCGCCCGCACGACGCAGCGCGGCGCTCGGCTGTGGATCCGCATCTTCCCCGACAAGCCGATCACGAAGCACCCGGCGGAAGCCCGCATGGGGAAAGGGAAAGGGCCAGTCGATCACTGGGTTGCCGTGGTGAAGCCCGGGAGCGTGCTGTTCGAGATTTCCGGCATCACCGAGGAGCAGGCGAAGCGCGTCCACTACCTCGTGGGGAACAAGCTTCCTGTTCGCACGCGGTTGAAGCGGAGAATCATTCTGGGAGGCGAAGTATGAAGGCCGACAAGCTGCGCGAGATGACGCTCGACGAGCTGGAGCATCAGACGCGAGAGTTGAAGCGCAAGTTGTTCAACCTTCGCTTCCAGCGCGCGACCGGGCAGCTCGCGAATACGGCCGAGTTGAAGAAGGGACGCCGCGATGTCGCACGAGTCCTGACGATGTCGGTCGAGAAGACGCGGGAGCGGGAGGAAGCACGATGAAGAAGATGAAGACCGGCCGCGTCGTGAGCGACCGGATGGAGCAGACGATCGTCGTCCGGGTCGAAGAGCATCGTCTTCATCCGCAGTACCGGAAGCACGTAACTCGACACGTCACGTTTCACGCGCACGACCCGCAGCAGGAAGCTGGAATGGGAGATCTTGTGCGGATCGAGGAATGCCGTCCGCTGAGCCGCACGAAGCGGTGGCGGCTGGTGGAGATCGTCGAGAAGGCGGAGGGCTGACATGATTCAGATGCAGACGATGGTGAAGGTGGCGGACAATTCCGGCGCGAAGCTGGTTCGCTGCTTCAACATCCTCGGTCCGTCAAATCGACGCATTGGAGAGATCGGCGACATCGTCGTGGGATCGGTCCGGAAGCGGCTTCCGACGAGCGACATCGAGAAGGGCCAGATCGTTCGCGGCGTGATCGTTCGGACCCGCAGCGCCTATCGGCGCGAGGACGGGACGTACATTCGCTTCGATGACAACGCGATCGTGCTGATCAACGCCCAGGGGGAGCCCATTGGGACCCGCGTGTTTGGTCCGGTGGCTCGCGAACTGCGCGACAAGAAGATGATGCGGATCATCTCGCTGGCGCCCGAGGTTCTCTAGGAGGAAGCGATGCGGAGTGTGCGCAAGGGAGACCGCGTCCAGGTTCTATCGGGCGACGATCGAGGCAAGATCGGCCGCGTCCTCGTGGTGATCCCCGAGAAGGATCGGATCGTCATCGAGAACGTCAACATGATCACGAAGCACCAGCGGGCGACGCAGAACCTGCGGCAGCCCGGGATCGTGAAGCGCGAGGGGGCCATCCACATGTCGAACGTGCTCCCGATCTGCCCGGAGTGCGATGCGCCGGCTCGCGTGAAGTTCGTGGACGTCGACGGCAAGAAGATGCGGAAGTGCAGTCGGTGTGGGGAGACCTTTTAGCGATGCTGCTACATGAGAAGTACGTGAAGGAGATTGCCCCGCGACTGAAGGACGAGCTGGGCATCACGAACGTGATGCAAGTTCCGCGGGTCGTGAAGGTCGTCGTCAACATGGGTGTTGGCGACAAGGACAACCCCAAGGTCTTGGAGGGGGCGGTCCAGAACCTGACGAAGATGACGGGCCAGCGGCCCGTGGTTACGAAGGCGAAGAAGTCGATCTCCGACTTCAAGCTCGTCATCGGCGACCCGATCGGATGCCGCGTGACGCTGCGGGGAGAGAGGGCGTACGAGTTTCTCAACAGGCTGTTCAACGTCGTGTTGCCCGGGATCCGCGACTTCCGCGGCCTGTCGGCGTCGGCGTTCGACGGTCGGGGAAACTACACGGTCGGGCTTTCCGAGCAGTTGACGTTTCCCGAGATCGAGTACAACGAGATCGTGAAGACACAGGGAATGGACATCACGATCGTGACAACTGCACGCGACGACCGCGAGGGCTACGTGCTCCTCAAGGCGTTGGGATTCCCATTCAACGACTAGGGGGCGAGGATGGCGAGAAAAGCATTGGTCAACAAGTGTAACAGCACACCGAAGTTCGCCGTGCGCAAGTACACTCGGTGCAACCTGTGCGGACGGCCCCACGCCGTCATTCGGGACTTCGGAATCTGCCGGCTCTGCTTCCGCAAGCTCGCCCATTTGGGGGAGATTCCGGGGATCAAGAAGGCGAGCTGGTAGGAGGACATGATGATTCCTTATCCGATTGGCGACATGCTGACGCGGATTCGCAACGCGAACTCGCGGCTCCACGACGGCGTCACGATGCCGCACTCCCAGCTGAAGGAAGCCGTGGCCCAGATTCTGCTCCAGGAAGGGTATCTGACCGCGGTGGAGAAGCTCGATGGGGAGCCTCAGCCGCAGCTTCGTATTCAGTTGAAGTACCGAGGCGAACGCAACCGCGCCCGGCGCGCGATCAACGAGATCCATCTGGTCAGCAAGCCGAGCCGGCGCGTCTACGTGGGGAGGGACGAGATCCCTCAGCCGCTGGGAGGAATGGGAATCTGCATTGTTTCCACCTCGCAGGGCGTGCTGTCCGGCAAAGAAGCTCATGCGAGGGGCCTCGGTGGAGAAGTCCTTTGCGAGGTCTGGTAGGGTGATGCTCGAATGTCGAAAGTAGGGAAAGTACCGGTCGTCGTTCCGAGCGGCGTGAAGGTCACCGTCAGCGGCGGGACCTTCGTCGTTGAAGGCAAGCACGGGCGACTAACGCAGTCGTACCGGCCGGACATGGTGGAGATCGTCATCGCCGACTCTGTCATCAACGTGTCGCGCCGCAAGGAAGGCAAGGAATATCGCGCCTACCACGGTCTGTACCGGAGTCTCTTGGCGAACATGGTGAAGGGCGTCGCGGAGCGCTGGGAGAAGCGCCTCGTCATCAAGGGACTCGGCTACCGAGCGCGCCTTCAGGGCAACACGATCATCCTCGATCTCGGGTACGCCGGCCCGAAGGAGTACGAGCTGCCGAGCGGGATTGAGGCCGAACTGCCGAACCCGTCCGAGATCGTCATCCGTGGAGCCGACAAGAGGGATGTAGGCCAGGTGGCGGCGGAACTCCGACGCCTGCGCAAGCCGAACGTGTACGACGGGAAGGGCATCCGCTACAAGGACGAGATCGTCGTGCAGAAGGCTGGAAAGCTCGGCGGGCAGGGCGCCGCATAGGGGGAGTGGACTATGGCAGGAACGACGAACCGAGCGGCCGAGCGTGAGAAGCGGCATCGCCGCATCCGCCGGCGGGTTATCGGATCGGCCGCGCGGCCACGCCTGTGCGTGACGAAGACCCTGAGCCATCTCTATGCGCAGGTCATCGACGACAGTGTCGGCACAACGCTGGTGCAGGCTTCGACGCTCGATCCTGAGCTTCGCGGAGACGTGAGCGGACCGAACCGCAAGGCAGCGGTCAAGGTTGCGGCGAAGCTGGTGGAGCGCGCGGCGCAGGCGGGAATCAAAGAGGTCGTCTTCGATCGCGGCGGGTACCCATACCATGGTGTGGTTTCGGCCTTTGCTGAGGCCTGTCGGGAGGGAGGGTTGGAGTTTTGATCAGCCACGACGAGTTTGAGAACGAGATCATCGACATCCGACGGGTCAGCAAGGTGACGAAGGGCGGACGCAACCTTCGGTTCCGCGTGACCATGGTGGTCGGCGACCGGAAGGGCCGCGTCGGCGTGGGTGTCGGCAGCACGACCGAGATTCCGCGGGCCATCCAACAGGCCATTCGCGATGCGAAGAAGAGCATGGTCACGGTGAACACCACCGGCGGAACGATCCCTCACGAGACGTGGGGCAAGTTCAAGGCCGGATACGTGATGCTGAAGCCGGCACACCCGGGCACAGGCCTCATTGCGGGCGTTACCGTCGGTGCCATCTGCCGGCTGGCCGGGATCGAGGACATTCTGACGAAGTCGATTGGGACGACGAACCCTCTCACATTGTCACGCGCCGCGCTTGACGGTCTGGCTCGCCTGCGCAGTCTGCACGAGGTAGAAGAGCTGCGAGGCGTCAAGGTGGGCGAGGAGGCTGGGCATGCGGCTTGAGGATCTGCGACCCACGCCGGGGAGCACGCATCGGCGCAAGAGAATCGGCCGCGGGGGCGGATCTGGCCATGGCGGCCACACAGTAGGCCGTGGAATGAAGGGCCAGAACTCCCGCAGCGGCGGAGGCACGCGCCTTGGCTATGAAGGTGGGCAGACCCCGATCTGGATGCGCGTTCCGAAGCGCGGCTTCCACAATTTCACGCGGGTAGAGTATGCGTGCGTGAACGTCGACACGCTTGAGGCCCGATTCCTGGCGAACGCGGTCGTAACGCCGGAGGCGCTCACGGAGCTGCGCCTCGTTCATGATCGAGGCTTCCCGGTGAAGATTCTCGGGCGCGGGGAGATCTCAAAACCTCTCACCGTGCGCGCACACCGGTTCGGGGCTGAGGCGAAGAGGAAGATCGAAGAGGCCGGCGGTCGGGCCGAGGTGATCTGACGATGTGGGAGAAATTTAGTAGCCTCTTTAAGGTCCCTGAGCTTCGGAAAAGAATCCTGTTCACGCTCGGAGCGATCATCGTCTTCCGTCTTGGCGTGCACATCACGGTCCCCGGCGTGGACAAGAGCCTCCTCCAGCAGGTGTTCAACCCTGGCAGCGGCGGGCTGTTCGACTTCATGAACATGTTCACCGGAGGGGCGCTCCAGCAGTTCTCGCTCTTCGCGCTGGGCGTCACGCCATACATCAATGCCTCCATCATCTTCAGCCTGCTGACATCGGTCGTGCCGAAGCTGAAGGAGCTCCAACAGCAAGGGCGTGAGGGGCAGCGGAAGATCACGACGTACACGCGCTGGGCCACCGTGGGACTCGCCATCCTCCAGGGTGCGTTCATGACGACGCTGATTCGGAGCGCGACGACACAAGGCGCCGGGATCTTGTTCTACGTGACGACGGTCATCGCCTTGACGACAGGGACGATGTTCCTGATGTGGCTCGGAGAGCGCATCACCGAGAACGGCATCGGGAATGGCATCAGCATGCTGATCATGATCGGCATCCTATCGAGGTTCCCGTCATCGCTCAACTCGATGTGGTCGAGCATCTCGACCGGATCGGCCAGCCCGATCTGGGGGATCGTCTTCATCGTGCTCCTCGTCGTCGTGATCGCGGCGATGACGATGGTTCAGCAGGGACAACGGAAGGTCCAGATCCAGTACGCGAAACGGACCATGGGGAGACGCATCTACGGCGGACACACGTCGCACCTGCCGCTCCGCGTGAACCAGGGCGGCGTCATCCCGATCATCTTCGCTTCGGCGCTCCTGAGCCTGCCGGTCACGCTGTTTGAGGCGATCCCGAGTCTGAAGCAGTATCTCTACCTCATTGCGTCGGGGAGCCCCCTCTACATGGGCCTCTATGTTGTCCTGATCTTCTTCTTCACGTACTTCTACAGCTCGATCGTCTTCGATCCAGTGGACATGGCGAAGAACATCCGCGAGGCGGGCGGGTTCATTCCGGGAGTGCGGCCGGGTGACCCGACGGCCGAGTACATCACTGCGATCATGAGCCGGATCCTTCTCGTGGGCGCGGTCTTCTTGTCGGCCATCGCGATTCTGCCGTACATCCTGTCCGCGGCAAGTGGCCTCTCGACGATGTTCTTGATCGGTGGTACGTCGCTGCTGATCGTGGTCGGCGTCGGGATCGACACGATCATGCAAGTCGAGGCCCATCTCGTGATGCGCCACTACGAGAGCTTGACGAAGTCGGGACGACTCCTCGGGAGGAGAGGTTGATGCCGGGAAAGCGGGTCGTGTTTCTCGGCCCTCCCGGAGCGGGAAAGGGAACGCAAGCCAAGCGCGTGGTAGAGAAGCTGGGGCTCCTTCACCTGTCGACCGGCGACCTCCTGCGAGATGAGGTCGCCCGCAAGACGACTCTGGGCGAGAAGGCGAAGGGCTACATGGATCGCGGCGAGCTGGTGCCTGACGCGCTGATCATCGACATGATTCGTGGGCGGTTCGCGCAGGCGAAGAAGGGCTTCCTTCTCGATGGGTTTCCGCGAACGGTCGCCCAGGCCGAAGCGCTCGAGGGGATCACGGGCCTGGACGCCGTGGTTAGCATCGAGCTCTCTCGCGAGGAAGTCGTTCGACGACTGACCTCCCGACGCGTGTGCCGAGGATGTGGGGCGATCTACAACCTGACGTACAACCTGTCGTCCGACGCTGGGCGATGCTCTGCGTGCGGGGGAGAGCTCTACCAGCGCGACGACGATCGCCCCGCGGTGATCGAGAACCGGTACGACGTCTATGAGAAGTCCACGGCTCCGCTCATCGCTTTCTATCACCAGCGCGGACTGCTCCATTCCGTGAACGGTGAGTTGGGCAGTGACAAGGTCTTTGCGGAGATCATGCGGATCCTTGAAGCATGATCTCGATCAAGACGGAAGACGAGCTGGCCATCATGCAGGAGAACGGCCGGCTTCTCGCGCAGATCCTGCATGAGCTCGTCTCGGAGGTTCGGCCGAATCGATCGACTGGGTTCTTCAATCGGCTGGCCATCGAGCGGATCGCAGCGTGCGGCGGTGAATCGGCGTTCGATCGGTTCGCGGGGTTTCCTGGAGTGATCAACACGTCGATCAACGAGGAAGTGGTGCACGGGGTGCCGAGCGAGGAGCGGCTGCTGCAGAGCGGCGACCTCTTCTCGATCGACATCGGGATGATCCGCAACGGATTCTGTGTCGACATGGCGACGACGGTCGGAGTTGGAGTGATCGGCGAAGCTGCGGAACGGCTACTCGGAGTGGGTGAGCAGAGCTTGTGGGAAGGGATCAAAGCAGTTAGAATCGCGAAACGGCTGTCCGACGTCTCCCACGCGATTGGCGCCTACGTCGAAGCGCAAGGCTTCCACGTGGTTCGGGAGTATGTGGGGCACGGGATTGGGCGAGATCTGCACGAAGATCCCCAGATTCCGAATTACGGTCCGCCGGGTCGCGGAGTGCGCCTGCGGGCGGGAATGACGTTGGCCATCGAACCGATGGTGAAGGTCGATGACCTGCCGACTTGCGTTCGCGACGATCAGTGGACCGTGGTCACGGCGACGGGTGGGCTGTCGGTGCATTTCGAGCACACCGTTGCGGTGACGAGGGATGGAGCGGAAGTCCTGACCCTAAGGAGGTGACGAAAGGCGTGGTAGCGACCAATGAGTCGCGTGGCAAGAAAGAGGATGTGATTCGGCAGCGTGGCGAGGTCACCGAGAGCCTCCCCGGATCGACGTTCCGCGTGCAGCTGTCCAACGGGCACGTGATCCTCTGCCACATCTCGGGAAGGATTCGGAAGCACTACATCCGGATCTTGACTGGCGATCGCGTGATTGTTGAGATGTCACCGTACGACCTCACCAAGGGGCGTATCGTGTATCGCGAGAGCTGATCTACACCACGCCGTGGAAGCATGAAAGTCCGGGCATCAGTCAAGAAGATGTGCGCGAAGTGCAAGGTCATCCGGCGCGAAGGGCGGTTGCTCGTCATCTGCCGGAATCCGAAGCACAAGCAGCGCCAAGGGTAAGGGGAGAGGGAGCATGGCGCGTATAGCCGGAGTCAACCTGCCGAGCAACAAACGCATCGAGATTGCGCTGACGTACGTGTACGGCATCGGAAATCCGCGGGCTGCCGACATCATCGCCAAGACAGGGATTTCGCCCGACGTGCGGGTGAAGGACTTGACCGAGAACGAGGTGGCGAGCCTGCGCCGCGAAGTGGAGCAGTTGGTCGTCGAGGGGGACTTGCGTCGGCGGGTCGCATCGAGCATCCAACGGCTGAAGGACATCAACTCGTATCGTGGGCTCCGGCACAAGAAGCGACTTCCGGTCCGCGGACAGCGCACGCGGGCCAACGCGCGCACGTGGAAGGGACCCCGTCCTTCGAAGGCGGGAAAGAAGAGGTAGCTATGGCGACGAAGAACATCAAGCTAGAGCGTGCCCTGATCCACGTGCACTCGACGTTCAACAACACGATCATCACCGTCACGGACTCGAGCGGGCATCCGGTCGCGTGGAAGAGCCCCGGGGTCGTGGGGTACAAGAACTCCAAGAAGGGCACGCCGTACGCCGCGCAGATTGCCGCCGAGGCTCTGGTGCGCGAGATCAAGGACTACGGCGTCCGTTCCGTGGCGATCCGGGTCAAGGGCACGGGATCGGGTAGGCAGTCGGTCGTTCAGACGATCAAAGCGTCCGGCATTCGCATCGAAGAAGTGAAGAACGTCACGCCGGTTTCGCACAGCAGTTCGCACAGCAAGGGGAACAAGGGGAAAGGGTAATGGGACGCGATACAGGCCCGAAGTGCAAACAGTGCCGCCGAGAAGGGGAGAAACTCTTCTTGAAGGGGGATCGCTGCTACTCGCGGAGTTGCGCGGTGTCGCGCCGGGCGAGCCCGCCGGGCGAGGGGCCGAAGAAGCGGCGGCCACGCAAAAGCCAGTACCAGCTCCATCTGCGCGCGAAGCAGAAGGCGCGACGAATCTACGGGATTCGCGAGAGCCAATTCAGGATCTACGTAGCGCGCGCGAAGAGCGTCAAAGGGGCCACGGGCAATGCTCTCCTGTCAATGCTCGAGCAGCGCTTGGACAACATGGTCTACCGGGCGGGCTTCGCCAGTTCGCGCCAACAGGCGCGGCAGCTGATCGTGCACGGGCACTTCGCGTTGAATGGTCGTCCGTCGAACGTTCCATCGATCCTGCTTCGCGAAGGGGACGTCGTCTCCGTGAAACAGGAGCGGCGTGAGAAGATCAAGGCGATCGTCGAGGCAAACGGAGACCGCGAGGTTCCGGCGTGGGTGGAGAGGAACGGCGACGGGATGCGGTTCCAGATGCTGGGACTGCCGGATGTCGCGCAGATGGGCCTCGACATCTCTGCGAACCTCATTGTTGAGTTCTACTCCCGCTAGGAGGTGGACATGGACGAGTTGGTCTTCCCCAAGGAGATCAAGGTCGTTGAACTCACCGAGACGAGTGGGAGAGTCATCCTCGAGCCTCTCGAACCTGGGTTCGGTACGACGTTGGGCAACGCGATTCGGCGGACGCTGCTTTCGGCCATTCCGGGAGCGGCGATCACGCGCGTGCGCTTTGCCGGCAAGTACCATGAATACGACACGATTGAAGGGATCAAAGAGGATATCCTCGAGATCATCCTGAACCTGAAGGGCGTCGCGCTGCGCGTACGAGAAGAGGGCAAGAAGCGGCTGACGCTGGAGAAGAAAGGGCCCGGCGAGGTGAAGGCGGGCGACATCGACGTTCCGCCCGGCGTCGAGATCATCAACCCGGACCATCCGATTGCGACGCTAAACGCGAAGGGCGTGCTCGACATTGAGATGGAGGTTGAGACGGGATTCTCTTACCTGCCGGCGGAATTGAACCGCTCGGAGGACGCGCCGCTGTCGCAGATTCCGATCGACGCGGATTTCTCGCCGGTGCGGCGGGTGAACTTCACGGTCGAGGAGACGCGCGTCGGCGGGAAAACCGGATACGAAAGGCTTGTGCTCGAACTGGCGACGAACGGCAGCATTCGACCGGAAGAGGCTCTGTCAGAGGCCAGCAGGCTCCTGCAGCGGCACTTCGAGCTGTTCCGCAGCTTCGCCGAGCATCCGTTCGGCGTGGCGATCGCGGAGTCGGTGACGGGCGACCAGGAAGAGCTGGGGATTCTGCTCGCGGAGCTGGATATCGACCAGCGCGCCTGCAACCTCCTTCAGGAAGCTGACATCCGAACGCTGGGAGAGCTCCTGACGCGGCCACGAGAGGAGTTGCTCGACATCCACGGTTTCGGCGCGAAGACGCTGAGCAAAGTGGAGGACCGGCTGGCCGAGCTCGGGCACACACTGCGAAGCGAAGGGGAGATGCACCATGCGTCATAGAGTGGAAGGCAACAAGATCGGCATGCTGCCGAGCCATCGGCGTAGTGTGCTGGCCAATCTGACGAACGCGCTGATCCTGAACGCAAAGGTCGACACGACGTTCCCGCGCGCCAAGGCCAGCCAGCAGTTCGCCGAACGGGTAATCACGCTCGCGCGGCGTGGGGATCTGCACGCGCGGCGCATCGTGTTCTCCCGGCTCCGTGACAAGGCAGTGGTCGACAAGCTGTTCACCGAGATCGGCCCTGCGTACAAGGACCGCGCCGGCGGATACACGCGGGTCGTCAAACTCGGGCCGCGGCGCGGCGACGGAGCGGAGACTGCACGGTTGATGCTTGTGCAGTAGTGCGCGCGATTCCGAGAAACCAGAGGAGTTTGACTCCGCCGGATACGGTCCGGCGGAGTACCTTCTTGGGGCCCGGGTTGGGCCTTAGGCCGCGAGTCTCGGCTTGAGCCTCCGAATCATGTCGGCCGTCATCGAAGCGAGGTCGAACGAAGGGCGCCAATCCCAATCGGTTCGCGCGGGCGCGTCGTCGATCGATTGAGGCCAGGAGTCGGCGATGGCCTGTCGGAAGTCCGGCTCGTAGGTGCAGGCAAAGCCCGGGATGTGCCTCACGATCTCCGCGGCGAGGTCGGCGGCCGAGAAGCTGATCCCGGCGACGTTGTAGTCGCAGTGCCGGGTGAGGCGAGACGCATCGGCATCCATCAACGCCAGCGTGGCACGGATGCAGTCCGGCATGTACATCATCGGCAGCACGGTGTCCGGACGAACAAAGCACGTGTACTGCGCGGTTCGAAGAGCCTGATAGAAGATGTCGACCGCGTAGTCGGTTGTCCCGCCCCCAGGAGGCGTCTCGCTCGAGATGATCCCAGGGTAGCGGAGGCCTCGGACGTCAAGGCCATAGCGCTGGACGTAGTAGTCGCCGAGAAGTTCCCCTGTGACCTTCGTCAGCCCGTAGACCGTCGACGGGTGCAGCACCGTGAGCTGTGGCGCGGGGCAGCGCGGAGTCTCCGGACCGAACACGGCGATCGAACTTGGGCAGAAGACGCGGCGGACGCCGGTCGCTCGCGCGACCTCGAGGACGTTGACGAGGCCGTTGATATTGACGTCCCAGGCGAGCTGAGGGTTGGCTTCTCCTGTCGCGGAGAGGATGGCGGCCATATGGTAGATGGCGTCGATGTTGTGGCTGACAACGACCGCCTGCAGGCGAGTGCGGTCTCGGACATCGAGAAGCTCGAAGGGCCCGCCGGAAAGAGGAGAGTCCGCGGCCGGCGTGCGAAGGTCACTCGCGACGACGTGTGTCGAGCCGTAGCGTTCCCGAAGAGCCGGGGTGAGTTCTGAGCCGATCTGACCAGCGGCACCCGTGACGAGAATACGCTGCATACTTCATCCCCCTCGGATGATCGTCCCGTGATGAGGGGAGTGTACGCGACGCCTGCGCGAACCGGTAGCCCGGACCCGTGAGCGGTTGTGTGCCGCGCTTTGCGGCAGTCCCCGTTCCCATCTATACTTTCGCCTCATGGCACAGGCAATCGGCATCGACATCGGCGGTACGTTCGTCGATGTCGTGATCGCCGACGAGACGGGGATGCGGATAGCCAAAGAGCCGTCGACTCCAGGAGACCCAGCCGTGGGGGTTCTGCGGGCGCTCGACCGGCTGATGGCCTCGGGATCCATCAACCCCGCGGTCGTGTCCGGCATCGTACATGGATGCACGGTCGCGACGAATGCGCTTCTGGAAGGAAAGTGGGCGCGCACAGCGCTCGTGACGACGCGAGGATTCCGCGATGTGCTGGAGATCGGGCGCCAGAACCGATCGTCCCTCTATGACCTCGATGCTGTTCGCCCTCCGGCGATCGTGCCTCGAGATCTGCGGTTCGAAGTGACCGAGCGAACCACGTCTGCGGGGGAGATCGATGTCCCGCTCGACCTCGCGGACGTGAGGGACGTGGGTTCACGCATCGAGCGGGCGGGCGTGGCTGCGGTCGCTGTGGCGTTCTTGTTCTCCTATCTGCGGCCCGAGCACGAGCGCATCGTGCGCCGGCTTCTTGAAGAGCACCTCGGCGTGCCCGTCATCTTGTCCAGCGACATCCTTCCCGAGATCCGCGAGTTCGAACGAACGTCAACCACCGTCCTGTCGGCCGCGCTGCGGCCGGTGATCGGTGCGTACCTCGCGGCGCTCGAAGACGGGGCGGCTGAGAGAGGACTGCCGCGAGGCTGGCGCGTGATGCAGTCGAGCGGAGCCGTGACGACCGCGGAGCGCGCCCAGGATCAGCCGGCGAGCCTGCTCCTGTCGGGCCCGGCAGGAGGAGTGCAGGGAGCGCGTGCGGTGGGCGCGGCGATGGGGGAGAGGAACCTCATCACCATGGACATGGGTGGCACGAGCTGCGACGTGTCGTTGGTCACGGGCGGAGAGATCGAGAGGACGCAACGCGGCGCCGTCGGCAGCTACCCCGTCGCGCTGCCGATGGTGTCGGTGCACACGATCGGGGCGGGCGGCGGAAGCCTAGCGTGGGTCGATCGCGGCGGCGCACTGCGAGTCGGACCGAAAAGCATGGGGGCGCACCCTGGCCCGGCCTGCTACGGCCGCGGCGGGCGCGCCACGGTCACGGATGCCCATCTCGTCCTCGGCCACCTCGCGGGGGATCTCGCGCTCGGCGGATTGCCCGAGTTGGACATGGAAGCAGCCCGAACCGCGGTTCAAGAAGAGGTGGGGCGCCCGCTTGGGTTGTCGGTGGAGCGCGCCGCTCTCGGGATCCTCGAGGTCGCGGATGCGGCGATGGAGCGCGCGATTCGCGTCGTCACCGTGGAGCGAGGCCGCGACCCGCGGGGCTACGCGCTGCTAGCGTTCGGCGGAGCGGGTCCACTTCACGGTGCGGCGATCGCTCGGCGACTCGGAATGTCCCGCGTCGTCATACCGCGCGCGGCCGGCGTGCTCTCCGCGCTCGGCCT
>CAIOLV010000060.1 GCA_903859225.1 uncultured bacterium | reverse complement strand
TGACCTGGATCTCGGGGAGCTGCTTGTCGCTGCTGGAACGTCGCGGTCCGTCATGGAGGACCTCGTGTGGTCGGAGCGCGTCCGCCTCGCGCGCGCGGTTCCCGACCTCGGCGCCTACCGGCCGGGAGTTCCGCGGCTCCGCGAGAGGAACACGTTCGACGGCCGCGTCGGTGCGCGCCACGGCGCCTTGTGCACCGTGCGCATCGGCAAGGTGCCCGTCCGCGTCTTGTCGTTCTCGCCGGCCGCGAGGCTTCGCGTCGTCATCCCGCCCGAAACCGTGGGGGTGTCGAAAGCGGTCTCGTCGGAGGCGGTCGCGTCGTCGGCCACCGTCTTTTCTGCTCGCGTGGCGAAGGTCCGCGCCATCGGGCAACTCGTCAATCTCGTTCTCGCAGCGGACGGCTTCGAACTGAATGCGCTCTACGCCGCGGATCGAAGCGAGATCCTCCCGACTCGTGGGGACTCCGTCTTCGTCACGCTGTTGACTGCGGCCATTCACACAACGCCTCTGGAGGAGGAAGCATGAGAAGGAACCTGGTTGGAGTGCTAGGCATCATCCTCGCGGTGGTTGGGCTCTCGACGGCCGCCGCAGCGGCAACGTCTTGGTCCGTCATCGTGCAGAACGGCGATCGCGTCGTGCAGGTGGACCTGCCGCTCCTTCTGATCAGCGCCGGTGGCACGGTCGCCTACGAAGGGCCTGCCCTGAGCGACGGTGCAGAGAACTGGAAGTCCGCGAAGACCTACGCGGGGATTGCGCTATCGGCCGTCTTGTCCGAAGTCGGTGGAATGGCAGCGGACGATGTCCTGTCCGTCATCGCCGGGGACGGCTACACGAAGAAGCTTCCGTACGCGGCGATCTACAACGAGACGCCGGCCGGCACGCCGATCCTCGGACTCGAGGTGGGCTCGGACGGCGAGGATGCGCCGACCCTCGTGTTCCTCGCGCCCGACGAGCGCTTTTCGAACGCCGACATGCTCGCCGCCCTGGGAACGGAATACGCCCACTACTACGGCGACAAGCCGTCGACCACCGGGCTTCTCGTGAAGAGCGTCGCGTATCTGATCGTGAACTACGACGGAGCCGCGCTCCCGACGGCCACGGAGACGGCGACCGTCGCGAGCGGTCCGGCGGACGGCGCCGTGGTCACCGTCGCGCGCGGCGGGGAGACGTTCACGTACACGATGGCTGACCTCAAGACGTTCGAGTCGATCACCGCGCCCGGCACCTTCACCAATTCGGCCGGCGTCGACTACACCGCCACGTACACCGGGATCCCCTTCTCCGCCCTTGTCGGAAACGCTCCCGCCGACGGCACGATCCGCGTCACCGCGTCGGATGGGTACTCGATGAACTACCCGGTTTCCCAGTTGCTGGACGTCTCGGCGGGCACGTGGGTTCTTGCCTACAAGGAGAACGGCTGGTACATGCCGCTCGACCCCGGCTACCTTCGGATCGTTCAGGTGGGAGACGCAGATCCACACTTCACGAGTTCCCTTTCCGCGCGCATGGTCGAGCGGATCGAAGTCCTCGGCGAGTACACGGCGTACACGCTGACGGTGTCAGGCGAAACGACGCGCGTCTTCACGCGCGGTGAACTCGAAGCCGGAATCGGCTGCCCGTGCCACACCTCGACCGTCACGACGACGATGAAGGGAGTGACGGCGACGTACTCCGGATTGCCCTTGTGGCGCCTCCTTGCCTACGTCGACGGCGGCACCGCACCAGCGCCGGAAGAAGGCATCCACTATGACGACGTCGACTTCAACGATGCGCTCGTCGCGAGTGGGTACAACGTCGTCCTCACCGCGACCGACGGCTACAGTCAGACCGTGTCGGGGAACCTGATCGCGCGCGATGACCGATTCATCTTGGCGTTCAAGAAGAACGGAGCGTTCCTCGATCCGACGACCGAGGGAGCGATGCGCTTCGTCTTCGATGACTCCGTCGTCTTGCCGGACGGCGTGACCCTGAAGTCGGTGAAGTTCCTGGCGTCGATCACCCTCGTCAGGATCTAGGTTCGACGTGCAGACGGCCGCGGGGGAGACGCGCTATCGCTTCGATGTCCGCGACATCGTGCTGATCGCACTTCTCTCCGCGGCTGGCGGCGTCCTCTCGACCTACATCGGATATCTCGGGAATCTCGTGAATCGCCTGTTCGGCGTTCCGTTCGGTGCCGGGCAACTCATCGCCGGGCTTCACGTCGTCTGGCCTCTGCTCGCTCGCGCCCTGGTCGGCCGGTTCGGCGCCGGGACGCTGACCGGGCTCACGAAGGGCGTCGTAGAGCTGTTCAGCGGCGGGACCCACGGCGTCGTCATCGTCCTCGTGTCGGGGGTCGAAGG
>CAIOLV010000059.1 GCA_903859225.1 uncultured bacterium | reverse complement strand
CGCAGCGATCGTCAACAGCACGTACAACGCCTTCCCGCCAAGCAGCTTCTTCATCGTCTTCTCTCCCTCTCGGTTGAACCCGCCCCACTTCATGTCCGCCTCCACGCTCGCTCGGTGTCTAGCCGGGTCTCCACTTCAGCATCTCACTCATCAAGAGACCGGCCGCAGCGATCGTCAACAGCACGTACAACGCCTTCCCGCCAAGCAGCTTCTTCATCTTCCGCTCTCCTTCCCGATTGAACCCACCCCACTTCATGCTTCCACCCTCCTCAATTTGTGCTGCGACGCTTCGGCCCGGCCGGGTGCGTCGCGACCACCACCTAGAATATCCAGCCAGCATTCCTCCATCAAGTTTGCATAATACATACACCGTAAACCTCAGCTTTTCAAGGTCGAACGCCCCCCCGCCAGCCACGCCTCATTCTTCCGCCACGGCCGGCGGAACGAGCCCACTGGCGGCGAAAGCCGCTGTACCCTGATGTTTGACTTCGCGGAAAGGCACGGATACCCTCTACCGAAGATCGATTGAGAGGTGCCAGAGTGCGAGATTACGAGATCGTGTATGTGATTCGTCCGGACCTTTCTGACGAGGCAAGAGCCGCCAAGGTCGAGCGGGTCCATTCGCTCGTCACGGAGAACGGCGGCGAGATCGGCAAGGTGGAAGACTGGGGTAAGCGCGTTCTCGCGTATGAGATCCGGCACTTCGCCGAGGGGTACTATCGCCTGACCGAGTTCCGAATGCCTCCGGAGTCCGTCAACCTCGTTGAGTCGCGCCTTAACCTGGACGAGGAATTGCTGCGCTATCAGATCGTGGTGCGGGAGTAGAGAGAGATCATGTCTGCAAGTCTCAACCGAGTCATCCTCATCGGGAACCTGACCGCCGACCCGGAGCTTCGGTACACGCCCGGTGGGACGGCACGCGTTAGGTTCTCGATTGCCGTGAATCGACAGTACAAGGATGCATCGGGAAAACTGCAGGAGGAAGCCACGTTCGTGCCGATCGTGGTGTGGGGCTCTCAAGCCGAAAACTGCGCCAACTACCTTCGGAAGGGCCGCTCGATCGCTGTCGAGGGGCGACTGCGGATCGATTCCTTCCAGAATGCAGATGGAGAGAAAGTTCGTATCACGGAGGTCGTCGCATCGAACGTCCAGTTCTTGGGCGGGCCGCAGCGGGCGGCCGATGAGCCGGCCGGGGCAGCACCTGAGGCTCCGATCGCGACCGACGAGGGTCAACTCCCCGAGGAGGAGGTTCCTTTCTAGACCATGTTCCATAAGAGAAAGCGAAAGTGCCGCGCGTGCGAGAACGCGTTCTTGCTTGACTACAAGAAGGCCGATGAGCTCAAGCAGTACATGAATCGTCTTGGGAAGATCCTGCCCAAGAGGGCGACCAGGTTGTGCGCGAAGCATCAGCGTAGACTGGCCATCGAAATCAATCGCGCCCGCAAACTGGCTCTCCTTCCATATGTCGGAGAGCGTGAGGCGATGAGGGTGCGTCGGTAGTTTCGTCCGACGCAAAGCGCCTTCCCCAGGAGGGAGGCGCGGACGGCCTCCTCGATCTTCCAGGAGAGGATCGAGGAGGCCTCTTTCTCTTCCGGACCGTCCGAGGCAAATCACCCACACGCGTTTGCTCTTCCGCACCCCCGCCGGCAGAATGACCCGGACATGCGGACGACAACGGGCGTTCGTCCGGACACTCGCATCGCGCGGAGATCGGAGGGTCGATGAATCGGGTCGCCGGCCTCGTCTTCCACGCACCTCTCGGAGACACGAGCGGCGAGCGACTCGTGGAGAACGGACGATGGGCCGCAACACTCGGCCTCGCGAGACGCCTTCGCGCCGCAGGAATGGCTGAGGTCTATGTTGTCACACCAAACGCCGAGCGCTGCCTGGGTGGAGTGGACGCCGTCACGTTTCTCCCCTCTGAAGCAGGGCAGGAGTTCCACTTCGGGAACACCCTCCGGGGCTTGATCACCCAGCTCGACCTCGACGGGGTTCTCTACTTCGGCAGCGGATCGGGAGGCCTCTTGTCCGAGGCGGAGCTCGGACGCCTCATCGAGTTCGCGGGCGGCGAGCCGCCGCGCGGTCTCTTCAACAACTTCTACTCGTGCGACTTCTGCTCGCTCTCGGGCGCAAGAGAGGTCACGAGACTCGAACTGCCCGGCATCGACAATCCCCTCGGATTCGCGCTGGCTGACGCGGGGATCCCCTGTTTCTCGCTTGCTCGAACTGCAACAACGCAGTTCGACATCGACACGCCGACCGATCTCCTCCTCCTCGCACGCAGTCAACTCGGGAGCCCAGAGCTAAGGGAGTACTGCGCGTCAATCGAGATAGGCCATCCAACGCTCGACCGCGCACTCGTCGTCCTGACCGACCGCTCGTCGGTGACGAGCGTCGTCGGCCGACTGAGCCCGGTCACGTGGAGCCACTTCGAGACCCAAGTCGCCTGTCGAACGAACGCCCTGGTCGAGGGTCGCGGCATGCGAGCCGGCGCCACGCCGCACACGCCGTGGCTTCGCCTGGTCCTGACCGGCGACGGTCCCAAGGCATTCATTGACCGTCTCGCGCGATCATGCGACGCGGCATGGATCGATACGCGGCCGCTCCTCGGGACGGCGGAGGCGCAACCCTCGGCGGGCGAGCGATTCTCGAGCGACCTATTCCACATCTCCGGCATCGCCGACCCGACGTGGCGTGCGTTCACTGATGCTGCGCTCGACGCACGCATCCCCATCGTCCTCGGCGGGCACACCCTGGTCAGCGGGGGACTGTACCTCGCCGCAGAAGCCTGCTGGAAAGGGCGAAACCTACCTCGTAGACTCCACCCGGAACCCTTCGTGTGAACAAAGGAGCGATCATGAGCACCGGACGTTCTTCCCTGCATGTGCTAGATGTTGACGCCCAGACGGCCGCCCTGATGGCCGCCGAGGAGCGTCGCCAGCGGGAGAAGATCATCCTGATTCCGTCGGAGAGCCTGACCCCGCTCCCTGTGCGGGAGGCTCTCGGGTCGGCGTTCACCAGCGTGTACGCCGAGGGCTACCCCCGCAAGGCCATGATGCGACAGACGGAGGAAGAGCTGGCCGACCTCGACGCGCAACTCGCGGGGTACCGACGGTACTCAGATCGCCGTTTCTACAAGGGAACGGAGATGGCCGACCTCGTCGAGT
Organism: uncultured bacterium; assembly: GCA_903859225.1. Taxonomy (GTDB): domain Bacteria; phylum Bipolaricaulota; class Bipolaricaulia; order UBA7950; family UBA9294; genus CAIOGO01. The sequence goes on along the minus strand of CAIOLV010000059.1, from coordinate 8,199 downwards.
CTCTGGCGGGTCGCCGGGCGGCGGAGTGCTTCGCCACAGCCGACGTTCCGGCAGAGCGTATCTATGCCAACGTTCAACCACTCTCAGGAGCCGCAGCGAACCTCGCTGTCTACGACGCGTTCGTGAAGCCCGGTGAGACCGTGATGGGAATGGCATTGACCGAAGGCGGGCACCTCACCCACGGATCGGAGTTCAACGTCACCGGGCGCAGGTACAGGATCGTCTCCTACGCCATCGACCGCGGGACAGGGAAGCTCGACTATGACCAGATCCGCGCCCTGGCTCGCGCGAATCATCCGCGCATGATCATCGCGGGCTTCACGTCATACCCCTGGCAGCCCGACTGGGCCAAGTTCCGCGAGATCGCCGACGAGGTCGGCGCCATTCTCCTCGCCGACGTCGCTCACACCGCCGGGTTGATCATTGGAAAGGTGTATCCGAACCCGATCGGGCACGCCCACGTCGTGTCCTTCACGACCCACAAGACGCTGTGCGGCGGACGCGGAGCCGTCCTGCTGACGACGAATCCGCAGATCGCCGCGCGCATCGACACGGCCATCTTCCCCGGCCAGCAGGGCGGGCCGCACGTGAACAAGTTCGCCGCCTTGGCAGTCACGCTCAAGCTGGCCAAGGAGCCGGCGTTCGCCGCACTGCAGCGGCGCATCGTCGAGAACGCGCAGCACCTCACGCGCGCGCTGGCTGAGAACGGTCTCGTCATCGCCTACGGGGGAACCGACACGCACCTGCTCTTGGTCGACCTGCGGGAGATCAAGAGCGACACCGGGTTCGTGATGATGGGGGAGATCGCGTCGCGCATCCTTGATCTGGCCGGAATCGTCTGCAACAAGAACACGCTCCCGGGCGATCGCAGCGCGGCGGATGCCCACGGCATCCGCCTCGGAACCCCGTGGGCTACGCAGCGCGGCATGGGCAAGACGGAAATGGAAGCCATCGGGCGGGTGATCGCCGAGGTTCTCCTGTCGATCCGGCCGTTCTCGTACCAGGGGCTACGCGGAGAGCTGTCTCGCGGCAAGCTGCCCCTCAAGGTGCTCGAGAAGGCCAAGCGCGACGTGCGGGACATCGTGGCGCGCATCGAGCCGAGAATCGGCGGCAGAATGGACGACGAGCCTCGACGCCTCGGGGGAGCACCGTGGGGTGCCTTGCGCGTTCGCAGCGGGCGGACGGCTGCTCTGTTGCAGGAAGCCGCGACGAGCGACGTGCGCCCACTCACGCCGCCGGGAACCTGCCGAACGTACTTCCTCGACGAGGACGGCCGCGTGATCTCGGGCGCCGTCATCGGGGCGTTGGGCCGAAACGATTACGTCGTCCTCGTCCCTCCGGATCGGATCCGCGACGTGCGCGCATGGCTCGAGGGGCTCGCCGAGGGATACACCGTGTTCGATTCACAGGATCTCTTCCGCAAGGTGCAGGGTCCGGCAGTCATCGAGGAGGTCGACGCCGCCACGTTGCCCGCAGCAGCGGCGGCGTGGCTCACGCTGCCGGCGGAGGACAGCGCGGCCGGCCAATCGGCCGCGGAGATCGCCGCGAGAAACCCCCAGCGGTTTGCCCTCGACAAGCCGTACTTCGTAGGGCAGCAGCATCTCGACCTTCGGAGCGGCAGGCCGACGCGTCCGTCGTTCGCCTGGACCGAGGAGAAACCCGTCGCGCTGCGCACGACGGCGCTGCACGAGGCTCACACTGCGCTCGGCGCCAGGTTGGTCCCGTTCGCTGGATGGGAGATGCCGGTGTGGTACACGTCGGCACTCGAGGAGCATCGCGCCGTGCGCAACGCGGCGGGTATCTTCGATCTCGGCCACATGGGAGTCTTCCAGGTCGAGGGGGAACACGCAACCGAGTTCCTGGACGCCGTGACGTCGAACTACGAAGGCTGGCTCGAAAACGGCCAGTCGCACTACGCCTACTTGTTCAGTCCGGACGGGAAGGCCATCGACGACATCTGGGTCTATCGGCGCGCCTGGAATCGGTACTTGGTCGTCGTGAACGCCTCGAACGAACAGAAGGATTGGGCCTGGCTGACGGGCGTGAACGAGGGACGATACGACATCGACCCCGATCATCCGGGATGCCGTCTCGCTCCCGGCGTCGTACTGCGTGACCTGAAGCGCGAGCGCGGCGTCATGGACATCGCTCTGCAGGGTCCGAAGAGCTTCTCCGTGCTGGAGTCCACGCTCGGTCCCGCCGAACGTCGCACCCTGGCCGCTCTGGAGAGGACGGAATTCGCCGAGCTCGCCGTGGACGGCCATCAGCTTCTCGTGGCACGCACAGGCTACACAGGCGAGCCGTTGGGCTATGAGATCTACTCCGCTGCCCCCGACGCGTTGTGGCTGTGGAATCGTCTCCTCGAGGTCGGTCGCCCGTTAGGGCTCCTCCCGTGCGGCCTCGCGTCAAGAGACTCGACGCGCACGGAGGCCGGATTGCCCCTCTACGGTCACGAACTCGCGGGACCGCACGAGGTCAACCCGTTCGAGGCCGGATTCGGCCCCTACGTCAAGCTGCACAAGAGCTTCTTCATCGGGCGCCAGGCGTGCGTGGCTTCCTGCCTCGGCCAACAGCGCGAGGTGGTGCGGTTCGAGGTGGAAGTGGGGTCGCGCCCTGTGCGCGACGGCGCCCTCGTGCTCGACCGAAACGGAACCGTGCTCGGACGGGTGACCAGTTGCGTCAGCTTGGGCGAGAACCAGATTGGACTCGCGCTGCTCGAGCGGCGCGGCCTCGCCGAGGGCACGCCGATCCTCTTGCTCCCCGCTCCCCGAGCTGGCATCGCAGCGGAAGCCGTTGGCATAGGAGCGCGCCTCCCCGTGGCGAGCCCCGGCAGGATCGCTATGCGCTTCCAGGCCCGGAGCCTTCCACCAGAGGGCGAAGCCGAGTAGCGATCGCGGGAAGAGCAAGACTGAGGCAGCCAGCTAGTTCAGGCGTCGGTCGCCCGTCGAGGCCGGCGCCACCGACTGCAGCCACTTGAGCTCGGGGGGCAGCACGGACTGGAGCGCCTGCGCGTATTCGCGCCACTGATCGCGCTCTTGGCTCACGTCCTGCAGGAGTTCCTGGACGAGGGCGATCTCGACCTCGGGGCGAATGACGATGAAGACGCCGGAGGCAGGTTCGCTGTCGCCGAGTTCCCCTCTCAGTCGGTCGGCGGCCTCTCGAATCGGCAGCCCCTCTTCGCGTCGCAGTTCCTCCAGCCGGCGCAGGATAGCCACAGCCTCACCGCGGAAGATGAGGCGGTTTCGATCGCCGCGCGCCAGATAGCCCTGGATCATGTCCCCGAGGGCATCCACGCGCAGACGCACCGCTCGCTTGGACAGGCCGAGGAATCTCGCGACTTCGTCCAACGTGACCATGCGCCCATTATACGCAAAAGACCCCGTGCATCGTGTGATGCGGCAAACCGTCGAGGGATGGGATCCCCCGTCGCAGGGCAGAGGATCCCGGCCGAACGGACGGGGAATCAGGAGTCACCTGCCGCGCCCGGTCCGCACGCGAAGACCGCGGAGACGCCGCCATGGTCGCACGCCCGATCGATCAGCGCAGACAAGAGCAGTTCGTCGAAAGCGGCTCCGCGGGGCACGCGATCGAAGAACCGGTGAATTCTCGCAAGCACGAGACTCCGCTCCGGCAGCCCTCGAAGGAGGGCGTCCGCGCGACAGATGTAGCTGAGCCGCAATAGGTCGAGGTCCGTCGCGCGAGCCCGCGTCGTCTGCCACCCCCAGACCTCGCCGGGGGTTGCGCACGCGCGGCTTGCCGAGCCATTGAGGTTCGGCATCGCGGCCGCCTGGAACGGTTGCCTGCCCGACTCTCCATTCACGTTCTCCTCCCTCCAAAAAGAAAAGACCCAGGCCCACGCCTGAGGTCTTCACGCCCGCGCCGTCCGGCCCATGCCGGCGGTCGGGCTACATCGTCGTCGTGAGAGAAACGAGACCGGATCCGAACCCAGATCCGTCGCAAGCTTCAGTTCTGAAAGCGTCTCCCTCTCTCATCGCGAAAGCACCGTACACCGAAACAGGTCCTTCGTCAACGGAACGGCGCCGACTGGCGCCTCGTGGGCCGGCACGATAGCCTCGTTGCATGCATCTTCTCGAGGCGGTGCGAGACGCAGAGCGGTTGCTTGAGGGGGAAGAGCGACTCGTGCGACTCGAACCTGGCGCCCGCACGGTCTTCGTGGGGGACATCCACGGCGACCTCAACGCCGTGGAGTGCGTGCTCACCGCGGTGTGGATTCCCGGCACAGTTCTCGTCTTTCTCGGAGACGTCGTCGACCGCGGGCCTTCATCGCGCGAGTGTCTCGTGCGCATTCTCCACGCGAAGCTGGAGCGCCCGAAATCCGTCCACCTCCTCATGGGTAATCATGAGGCGTGGGGACTGGCACGGTTCCGTCCGGCGGACTTCTGGGAGTCGCTCCCCCCGGAAGAAGCGAGTGCGCTGGGTCGCTGTCTGCTCAAGCTTCCGCTTGCCGCGTGGCATGATTCAGGCGTGCTGGCGCTCCACGGCGCCTTGCCGGATCTCGCCACGCTCGGCGACATCGCGGCGGTGCCCTTAGGCGGCACGGCGTGGCGTGACATCACGTGGGGAGATTGGAGCGATCGTACGACCGCAGTGGACGCTTCGGCCGGCAGGCCAGTTCACGGTCCCGGCGAGTTCTCGGTGCGTGCCGCGCACATGGGAATCCGCGTCCTCGTTCGCTCCCATCAACCGGACGCGCCGTCCTACCTCTTCGAAGATCGATGCCTCACGCTGTTCACGTCTTGCGCCTACGGCGGGCAGCGTCGAGTCGCCCTCCTTCCGCAGGGGAGGTGCGTCAACACCGCGCGCGACCTCGACCTCATCGAGATCTGAGCAACCTTGTCGCATACCCATTGAGCCGCTATCGTCGGGAGACGGCGTGGCCGTTCGTGACGCCCAGTGCAAAGGAGATCCCGATGCTCGATGCGCGCGTCGAGAAGCTGGCGCAGGTGTTGGTGCAGTACTCGGTGTCCGTTCGCCCGGACGATAAGGTCTATCTGCAGGGAAGCACGCTCGCGGAGCCGCTTCTCAAGGCCCTCTTCATCGAGGTGCTCAAGGCGGGTGGAAACCCCTACGTGCGCGCCCAACTGCCGGGGACGGAAGAACTGTTCTATCGCTACGCGTCGGACGAGCAGCTTCGGCACGTGGCTCCCCCGTCGCGCCTGCTCTACGAGAGCTACGACGTCATCATCAGCCTGTGGGGTTCCGCGAACACCAAGGAGCTGACGAACGTCCCGCCCGAGAAGCTCGTTCTCGCCCAGCAGTCATCGCGCGAGATCTCCCAGGCCGTCACGCGCCGCGCGGCGTCCGGAGAGCTTCGCTGGGTGGGAACGCTATTTCCTACTGCAGCCCACGCGCAGGACGCGGAGATGGGACAGACGGAGTACGAGGACTTCGTCTTCAGCGCTTGTCTGCCGGACTTCGAGCACCCTGTCCGTCACTGGCAGCAGGTCTCCGCTTGGCAACAGCGACTCGTGGACTGGCTGAAGGGGAAGGAAGCCCTCCGCGTCGAGGGACCCGATGTCGATCTACGAATGAGGATCGCCGGCCGCACATTCATGAACTGTGACGGCAAGAGGAACATGCCCGATGGCGAGATCTTCACCGGCCCCGTCGAGGATTCCGTGGAAGGCCACGTCCGCTTCTCGTATCCCACGGTCTACCGGGGACGACGCCTGGACGGCGTGCACATCTGGTTTAAGAAGGGGAAGGTCGTGAAGGCCACGGCCGACAAGGGCGAGGACTTCCTCCTGCAGACGCTGGACGCGGACGACGGGGCACGCTACGTCGGCGAGTTCGCCATTGGCACAAATGAGGGAATCACGCGCGCGACGGGCCACACGCTGTTTGACGAGAAGATCAACGGAAGCTTCCACATGGCTCTGGGTGCGGGAATGCCCGAGACCGGAAGCCACAACGAATCTGCCATTCATTGGGACATGGTGTGCGATCTCATGCGTGGCGGCCGGATCTGGGTCGACGAACAACTGATCTACGAGAACGGGTCTTTTCTGATCGGCAACTAGCTCCGCGGGGAGGACCATGGCGACGTCGAGTCGGCGGGACGCAACCGACCTCGATCGCGTGATCGACGAGTCCGTCCGATCGATGGACGCAGACCTCGTCCGTGATCGCCGGGAGATCCACCGCCACGCGGAATCAGCGTGGACGGAATTCTGGACCACGTCGTTCGTCGCCCGCCGGCTGGCGGAGCTCGGATACGAGACGCAGGTTGGGCATCGCGTCTGTGTCGACGACGCGAGAATGGGCGTTCCGGCGAGTGACACCCTCGAAGGCCATCTCCGTCGTGCTGAAAGCCAGGGGGCGGACCCGCGCCTCCACGACGCAATGCGCGGCGGGTTTACCGGCTCGATCGGCGTTCGATCCCGCGGCCGAAGCCCCGTGATCGCCCTCCGCTTCGACATCGACGCGCTCGACCTCGTCGAGAGCAGCGACGTAAGCCACCGCCCGGCACGAGAGGGATTCGCCTCGGTGAACCGCGGTGCGGCGCACGCCTGCGGGCACGACGGCCACGCAGCCATCGGTCTCGGCGTCGCGCGCGTCATCGCCCAGCTCCCCGTGGCATTGGAAGGGACTCTTCGGCTGATCTTCCAGCCGGCGGAGGAGGGCGTACGCGGGGCGCGGTCCATCGTCGCCGCCGGCCACTTGGCGGACGTCGACTACGTCATCGGATGCCATCTTCTCACGGGATGGGCGGTGGGGGAACTCGCATCAGGACTCGGAGGATACGCCGCAACACGGAAGTTCGACGTGCACTTCGTCGGCGAGGCGGCCCACGCCGGCGGGCAGCCGGAGGGGGGCAAGAACGCGCTTCTCGCCGCGGCCACCGCCGCGCTTCACCTTCACGCTCTTCCGAGACACCATGGCGGATTCACGCGAGTGCACGTGGGGCGGATGGAGGCCGGGACGGGTCGAAACGTCATTCCCGACCGGGCCCTCCTCGTCGCAGAGGTCCGCGGGGGCACGAGCGCTTTGTGTCATTCGATGTACGAGCGAGCGATGCGCGTCATCGAGGGCGCTGCGGCCATGTATGACTGTGAGGTCGAGATCCTCCCGATGGGACAGGCCGACACCGCGCAGAGCGATCCGACGCTTGCGCAGCGGCTGGAGAGAGTCTCCGGGCGCCCGGGAGAGTTCGCGTTCCATCATGTGGAAGCGGTTGGCGGGAGCGAGGACTTCACGGAGATGATGCGAGCCGTGCAGTCGCGGGGCGGCCTGGCAACGAGTCTCGGCATCGGCGCCGACGCTCACGGCACGCGACGCGACGCCGTAGATCGCAGTCGCGTTCTCGCGGCACACAGTGCGACGTTCGACTTCGACGAGCGAGCCCTCGGGGTCGCCGTGCGCGTCTTGTCTCGCCTGATCGTCGACCTGGCCACTGAATAGAGGGGAGAAGCGTAGAATCGGGGAGCCGGAATCGGCCCGAGCGTCCCGCGGCGCTTGGCCAGATGGCTCGAAGAGGGGCTGGACAAACGGGTAGAAACGGGGTATTGACTCGACCTGACGGGAGTCGTTATTCTGCGGCCCCGTGACGCTCAAGGATGCGCGGCGGCAAAGTTGGCCTCCAGAGGGGCCCTCGCGGCGCAAGGGAATTCATCCGATTCCGGAGGAGAAGGAGCTTCAAGATGGCTGACGTGGCGAAGAAGCGACGAGGGTCAGGAAAGGCCCCCCACGGCGGGCCGCGAGACGCCGCGGCCGCCACACCACAGAGGAATCGAGACGCCGGTTCCGCGGAGAAGCAGAGAACCAAGGAGGGGACGGGGGGCAAGATCGTGTGTCCCGTATGTGACGCGGCGCTCGATCTCGACAAGGACGAGCTCAGCCTGTTCAACCGCCTGCGCTGCGAGGAGTGCGAGGCGCTGCTCGAGGTCGTCGATGAGGACCCGATTCGCGTGGAGTGGGTCGAGGAGGACGACGACTTCGAGGACGATGAGGAACTCGACGCGGAAGAGGAAGACGAGGACGACGACTACTTCTAGCTCCTCGTTCTAGCACTTGCGAGCTGGACATGCAGCTCGGCGAAGCGGGAGGGCGGGACTATGTTCCGTCCTCCCGTCGCTGTTAGAGCCAGCGCTTCTTGCGGAAGTAGACGAGCATGCCGACGGAGACAATCGCCATGGTGGCGAGCAGGCCGTAGTAGCCATAGCGCCATTCAAGTTCCGG
>CAIOLV010000058.1 GCA_903859225.1 uncultured bacterium | reverse complement strand
GTGGCAAGATCGTCGACTGAGCGTGCGCCTCTTCTCCATCGCGCCTCGACGACGCGGCTTCGGTGCTGTTCGACCTGAACCGGCTCCCCGGCCGGCTGCAAGAATGTGGGGCCCACGGATTCCTTCGCCAGGACGTTGGGTGGGAATCCGAGCCTGCGGGCGCCAAGGAGGCGAGCCCTTCGTTTCTGTCCGGAGACCTGGTACTCGGCTTCTCAGCGCTGCGAGCTCTCCTGACAGACGACGAACTCGACTGACCGGCGGATCTCCTGACGGGTTGCATCGGCATCCTGATGGGCGGACGAGCTGGTCCATCGAGACGACGCGCCACTTGTCCTGGGGAACTGCGCGTCTGCGCTGGGGGTCGGTCTGCCGCAAGAGGGGATTTGCGCAGAACGTGGGGTGCGCCTGTGGCATGGTTGCCTTCACAGAGGGCACGCGTACGTGTGCGTGCATCGCGAGGCCCGCTCACGTCGTCGTATACTCTGCTGCATGCGTCGATCGGAGCGAGAGATCACGAGCGGGGACGAAATCCGCGCCATGCTAGCGCGCGAGTCCGTCGTTCGAGTTGCCTTCGCCGTGGACAGCGAGCCCTACATCGTCCCGCTGTCATACGGCTACGACTCCGCCCGGCACGCACTCTACCTGCATACCGCGATGGTCGGACGGAAGCTCGACTTCGCCGAGCGGAATCCGCGCGTCTGCTTCGAAGTCGAGGGCCCTCTCGTTCTACGCCGCGCGGACAAAGCCTGCGCGTGGGGCCTTGGCTACGAGAGCTTGATCGGGTACGGCATGCTTTCCGAGATCGTTGACGCGGGGGAGAAGGCTCTTGCGCTCTCTCTCCTCATGCGACAACAGTCGGGACTTGAAAGCTCTTGGGAGTTCTCCGCAAGCGAGTTGTGCGCCGTGCGCGTCTGGCAGCTCACGATCGAGTCGGTCACGGGAAAGCGAACGATGTAGGAGGATCTTCCTGCAGTAAACCCAGGTGTCTGGTGGGCCGACAGGAAGTAGACACAGACGTACCTCTGGGTTTCTCGTGCAGCTGGACTAGTAGGATCGACAGCATGCCGCACTCGAGGAAAGGGCCGCTTTCCCCCAGTTTCTCCCGCAATAGGCCATGCCGAGCAACTGCGCTCGACGCCGATCCAGAACCGACCTGGAAAGCGGCCCTGCTGTTGGTACGGTTCAGCCTAGGGGGAGTGGCTCGACGCGGCAATCCCGGACGACTGCAACGGGCACCCGGCCATTGTCTTGCCACTGCGCAGGCCGTTTGGCCGGACTACGAACTCCGTCCGGGAGGCGGAGTCTTTGCGCGGGGCCGTTCTGCGAGGCTGCGCCTCATCCGGACGTGGTAGGCCACCGCGGCGGCAAGCCCGGCAAGGGACAGCGCCATGATCCAGATAGGGAAGTAGAAGAAAGGAATCGGTTCGCTCCACACGCCCAGCGTCCACCAGCCCCGGGCCGGAAGCTTTTCGTCCTCGACGATGCCGGTGGCACGCACGCGGATTCCCGTTCCCCCCTCTACCAGGCGTGCTGGCGAGAACCCTGTTCCCTTCGAATACTCGACGATCACCGTTCCTGCGAGGGCCAAGACGGAACTCGTCTCCTCGCGCCCCACGACGAAATCGCCGCTCACTCCGAGGGTGCGCGCGTCAGGCTGCGTCGTGTACCACGATCCGCTGCGCGTCGCCGCGTCGAGAACCACCTCGAAATCGCCAGCGGTGGCGTCTTCCTGCGCGCGGAAGCGAGCGCGGCCGGACACGACTTCGATGCGGATGAGGCTCGGTGAACTCGCGCGGAGGATGATCTCCGTCTTGGCGTCGAGGCTGACGAATCCCCACGCCTCTCCAGCATGGACGACGGCGATGGCGGCATATCCCTTGTCGCCGGTGCGGACGGCCAGACTGTCGCCGAGCGGAGACGAGAACTTGGTGACGGGCACCCATGGCGTTGCCTGGGCGTCGATGCTCGTGCTCACCAGCTTGCCCCGGCGCAGCTCGATTTGCAGGGCGTCCGCGTCGGCGTGCGGCACTTCGCCCGTCAGGAGATCGAAGATGCTCGACCAGACGTCGGGCGACTCGGTGAGCGCGGGCGTGTTGGGAAGGAGTCCGGGGGCATGCACCACCCCGTCGAATCGCACGTCGGGGACTCCATCCAGGTGGGACGAGGCCGCGCTGACGATGCCATCGTCCTGGACGGTCGAGGAGCCTTGCCTCGACGCCGAGAGGGAAGGGGGTCTCCTTCCGACGAGGTTGACGTACAGCGTCTTCCGGCCCGCCGAGTTGTCCGGATCCAGCCCACGAAGGAAGGCAGATCCTTCGTAGACCTCGGCGGCAGCCGTCGGATGGGCGGCCAGCCACCGCGTTGCCGCGGCGCCGACTTCCTGGTCGAGCCACGCCATCCCGCGGTTCGGCACTCCGACAAGAATCAGCTTGTGCACGTCCTTTCGGGGGTTCGCTCCCTCGAGGAGGCTGCGAACGACGAGGCCGGCGAGGCTGTGCGCGACGACGTCGACGGCGCCGATCTGAATCCCGCTGGCTTCATAAGCCGCCCGCGCGTCAGAGAGACGGCTTGCGAGATCCTTCGCCCAGTCCGCGAGGGATACGTTGCCGGGGCTCCACGTCACTCCTTCCCCGACGATCTGGCAGTCCAGGCGGCGGATCTTGGCCGAGTCTGCGAATTGGGTCCAGGTTGCGGTGCCGCCGAGGTAGGACTGAACCAGAAGGACCGGGGGACGGCACACTCTGATCGAGATGGTCGAGGTCCTCGAAACGCCGTCGAGGTCGACAAAGCGGACGGTGAAGGACACGGGAGCCGCCGGAACGGACCGAGGTGCACTCCCACCTCCGATGAGCAGCGTCTCCGTCAGGGCTTCGTTGGACAGAGCGTTTGGCGGCACATAGACGAGCGTCCCGTTGCCGTCCTTGTCCAGCGACAGCGGCGACGCGCCGGATGACGCGCGCTCGAACTCCCCGACGGTCGGAGTTGCGACGGTGACGCTGTCGGGGCGGACCCCGTGACTCGACACCGCGATCGTCAGCCGCGATACGCCGTCCGCTGCGATTCCGACGACGGGCGTGGCCCCCGTCGTCTTGATCGATAGGTCGACCGTCGCTCGCTGCAGCGTGACGTCGACATGCCGCAACGTGAGCGTCGTTCCTGTACCGAACGACGAGATGCGGTAGCTACCGTCGGACGCCGTGTGCGCGCTGGCGCTTCCTCCGGTCAGGCCTACCTCCGCGTCCGCGACCGGCAGTCCGCGGTCGTCGAACACCGTGCCCGTCACGACGAGCAGCGACATCGCGTCCGTTGAGAGTTCAAGCGGCACGGTCGCCGAGAGGTGCTGGGCCGCGGCGGCGGCGATAGACAGCCGTACCGCAGGGGCACCGCTCGTGGCGGGAACGGAACGAGTCAACAGCGCGGCAAGCGAGCTCAGCTCCTGGCAATAGTCCTTCTTGTACTGGCTGCAGTAGGCGAGGATCTCGATCTTGAGATTCGTTGCCTGCCCGCGGTACTGAGCGCGCAACATATCCGTGTAGCCCACCGGGGCACTCGTGGCGGTCGACTTCTGTCGCAGCGACAGCACAACGGAGAGCTTGACGTCGCCCGCATCGCTCCGCACTACCGTCACCGGAGTTGTGCTGTCCAGAGCAAACACGTTCCATCCCTCGGCCGATACGACGACATGGTGGACGACGACATATCCATAGTCGGCGTCGACTTCCTTTTCGAGGTAGTAGTAGTCAGTCCCCTGGCAGATGTACCGGAAGGAGTAACCATTCTCACAGCCCCACCGCGCGATGCCGTAGAGGAGCCCGACCGTGCCGTTCTGCGGTGGCTGGACGCACACTCTCTCCGCCTCGCTTTCGAGCGCCGCGGCGAGACCCGGTGCCGTGGGGGTGCTGGCCTTCGCGAGCGCATCTTCGAGGAAGTACCGCGCGCTCTGCTCCGGCGTGAGCGCCTGGGAACACGGGGTTACGGGAGACGCGCTGTTCGGACCGTTGCAGGGCGCCGACTGCGATGCGACGGGAAGAGTCACAAAGGCGAGCACGGCCAACCAAGCCAGTCCTATCCGCAGATCCCTCACAGCCTCACCTCCGGTCATTTGACCATTCTACCGTACGCGCTTCCGATTCGGCCCGTCCCGTGCCTCCGAGAGGGCAAGCTCCTCTCCCCCAGGGGCTTGCCCGTCCGCATTCTGCACAGGTGAGTCCCTTTTCCGACCTCTCTCGGGTACACTTGACCGTAGGAGCGGAGGGTCTCTACGACTTGACACCGCTCGCGCGAAGGGTAGTCTGATAGTCAGCCCGTACGAAGAACACGGGCGAGTACCCTGTGGGAGAGCCTCGGCCCCGGGGGTGGACGAGATGAGGCAAGGAGACGAGAGAGCTATGAAGCGCCGAGTTTTGATTGTTTCTGCCATCTGTGTATTGCTGAGCGTTGGGCTCATCCTCGGGCTCGCCGGGTGCGGCGAGAAGAAGGCTGCGACGACAACGACGAAGCCGACGACGACGACGACGACACCGAGCACGACGACGAAGCCGGCCACGACAACGCCGGCCACGACGACGCCTGCCACCACGACGACGAAGCCGGCCACGACGACGCCCGCCACGACGACGCCTGCCACGACGACGCCGGCCACGACGACGCCGAAGCCGGCCACGACGACCCCGGCCACGACGACCCCGGCGACGACGCCCGCCACGCCGACCCCAGCGGTGACGCCGACCGTGACTCCGACCGTGACTCCGACGGCGCCGGCCACCACGCCGACGACGCCCGCGACGACGCCGGCCACCACGCCGACGACGCCTGCGGCGGCCCCGACGCCTCCCGTGGTTCCGTAAGCTCTGGTTGACGTTCGAAACAGGATGGGGGCTCCTGCAGAGGGGTTCCCGCAAAGAATTCGGGTGGCTCCGAGAAGGGCCAACCTGGGAAGCTGGCTGCGAAGAGGGCGGAACTCGGACTTGTACCCGGGTTCCGCCTTTTTTCTCTTCCAGCCGGGAGAGCGCCGCTCCCCCTTCGGATGGCTTCTTCTGTGTTTCCACGCCAATGGCAGCGGTGGGAAGGAGAGGGTGAACTAGGCTGATTCGCGCGCTCGTCTTTGACTTCGATGGACTCATCCTCGACACCGAGACTCCGCTCTACGCATCGTGGATGGAGATCTACCACGAGGCCGGGCTCGACATCTCGCTTGGGAAGTGGGCGGCCATCCTCGGGACGGCGGCGGACCCTCCGGCCGCGTACGAGTTCCTCGAGCGGCACGTAGGTCACTCGGTCGACCGTGAGGCGCTGCGAGCGCGGCGAGCGACGCGCGAGGCCGAGCTCTTGGCGTGCGAATCTCCTCTCCCCGGAGTGCGGGACGTCCTCAGCGAGGCTAGAGAACGCGCCCTACGGCTCGCCGTCGCCTCGAGCTCGGAGAGGTCGTGGGTCGAGAGCCACCTTGTCCGTTTCGCTCTGCTCGAGTTCTTCGATGTCCTCGTCTGCGCCGACGACGTCGAACGCACGAAGCCGGCTCCGGACCTTTACTTAGGTGCCTTGCGGCGCTTGGAGGTCACTGCGCCGGAAGCCATCGCGTTCGAGGATTCTGCGCACGGGGTGGAAGCCGCCAAGCTCGCAGGCCTCTTCTGCGTTGCTGTCCCAAACGGCGTGACGCGTCACGCGGACCTCGCGCGTGCCGACGTGGTCCTGCCGTCTCTCCTTGCCCGTCCCCTGCGCCTCTTGATCCGTGACGCGGAGTCTCGCGCCCGCGAGGCCTCCGACTAGATCAGGAACACGAAGGCGAACGCCGCCTCCGAAATGAAGCTGATCCAGTTCGAGGAAGTCGACGCTCGGTCAAGCGCGATCGACAAGACTCGAATCAGGGCGATCGCCCCGTAGCCGATCCCGAGCGTGCGGTAGGCATCGGGGGATCGGAAGACAAGGACCGCGACACCCAATCCGACGAATAGCGCGCCGAGGACAGCGCGGATCTCGCTCACGCCACGCGGCCCGACGGCCGACAGCCCGGTGAAACTCTCCGCGCTCTTCGGTGAGATGATCGAGGCCGCGCCGGCGGCGATCGTTCCGACAGCGGCAACGATCTTCAGAATCTGAAGAACGTTCATCGTCTCCTCCTTCTATCTGGCTGCACGAGGGTACAGCGCATCGTCGCCCGCGCGGAAGTCCTTGCCTTGCAGAAAGCGAGCGAGAGCCCTAGGATGCCGCGGGAAGGGGAGGAAGACGGATGAAGATCACGTTCTGCGGTGCCGCCGGCACGGTCACGGGCTCCTGCCATCTTGTCGAGACGGATGGGTTGCGGATTCTTCTCGACTGCGGCTTCTTCCAAGGCGCGCATGACCAGGATCAGAACAACCGAGCGCCGTTCCCGTTTGACGTCAAGAGCATCGATTTCGTCCTGCTTTCGCACGCTCATCTCGATCACGCGGGGCTCTTGCCACGCCTCGTTCGGGAAGGGTTCTCCGGCAAGATTCTATGCACGCGACCGACGGCCGAGATCGCGCGCCTGATGCTCGCCGACTCCGCACACTTGCAGGTGGAAGATGCCGCGTATCGGACGCGCAGGGCGAAGCGGCGCGGCGAAGCCGCTGTTTCCCCGCTCTACAACATGGACGACGTGCTGCGCTGTGTCGAGTTGTTCCGCCCAGTGGACGGCTACGATGCCGCCGTCCCGCTGAAAGGGAAAGTCGCCTGCGCTTTCCACGACGCCGGCCACATCCTGGGGTCCGCCTGCGTCGAGGTTCGCGCCTCGAACGGGAATCTGCTCTTCAGCGGAGACCTCGGCAACGGCCACCGACCGATCGTGAGGGATCCAAGCACGCCGCCGCACGCCGACGTTGTGCTCGTCGAGTCCACCTATGGAAATCGTCAGCATCGGACGATCGAGGAGTCGGTCGCCGAGCTCGATGAGGCGATCCAGGCGGTCATTCCGCGCGGCGGGAACTTGCTCATCCCGTCGTTCGCCCTCGAGCGCACCCAGGAGGTCTTGTACGAGATCTTCCAGTCCTGGGCAAAGAAGCGCCTGCCGCGGTGCACGATCTACGTGGACAGCCCGCTCGCCACGTCGACGACGCACGTGTTCGAGCGGTTCCTCGATTACTTCGATGACGAGGGACGTCGCGTCTTCGCCGCTCATCCCAACCCGTTCGAGTTCCCTGCGCTCGACTACATTGCCACGATGGACGAGTCGAAGCGCCTAAACGCACAGCCCGGCGGCAGCGTCATCATCGCGGGGAGCGGGATGTGCAACGGCGGCCGAATCGTCCACCATCTGCGTCACAACCTGTGGAACGAGGCGGCCGGAGTCGTCTTCGTAGGGTATCAGGCGGCGGGAACGCTCGGACGTCAGATCGTCGACGGAGCGAAGTCGGTGCGCATCTTCGGCGAAGACGTCGCCGTCCGGGCGAAGGTCTGGACCGTCAACGGCTTTTCGTCGCACGCCGATCAGCCCGGCCTCATCGACTGGCTGCGCAAGACGTCGACGAAGCGACTCTTCCTTGTGCACGGCGAGCCCACGACGCTCGAGGACTTCCGCGCCATTCTGCAGAAGGACCTGTCACTTGACGCGCACATAGCGGCTTGGCAGGAAACGGTCTCGGTCTAGGGGCGCGTTGCCAAGCCGAGCGTCTTGGCGGGAAGCGGTGACGGTGTAGGGGCTCGACGCCAAGCCGAGCGGTGTGGCAGGAGACCGTGTCTGTGTGAGGGTGCGATGCCACGCTGAGCTGCATGGCGGGAGACCGTGACGGCGTAGGACGTGACGCCAGCCGAGCGCGTAGCGTGACATCGTGAGTCCCGAACCGTCGCGCGCTTCAGCGGGTTGAACGTCAGTGACTTCTGTCTGCGACTCATTCCTGGATGCCTGGTTGGGCTAACACTGCGGGAGACCCTCGCGAGACGCTCGACGGCGATGCTCGCAGTGCTGCAAGACGTGCGTGAACCATGTACCATCATCGGCTCGCCAAACGGCGAGCCGTACGTTGTTTCTTGCGTGAGGTTGAGCGAAGGATGAAGGGATTCGCATGAAGATCGGATGGTTGACGCCTCCCGGAAGGGAGGAGATTCTTGGGGGGGCGGCGCTGCGGACGATGATTCGCATTGGCGCGCCCGCAGTCCTTTCGTCCGTCCTGTTCACGCTCTACAACTTGACGGACGCGTTCTTCATCGGGCTTCTTCCGGGCGGGACTCCCCAGGCGGTGATGGCAGGAATCCAGATTTCCTGGCCGTTCGTCTGGTTCCTTGTCTCGTTCATCGGTGGATTCGGAGGAGCCGTCGTCACGGCCCTCGTGGCGCAAAACGTCGGGGCCAACCGCCCTGAGGAGGCGAACCTCGCCCTCAACCAGATGTTCACGGTCGGCGTCGCCGCGAGCGTCGTTCTCGGGGCCGTAGGATACGCCTTCATGCCGTCCATTCTGGGCGCGTTCGTCCACGAGCCCTCCGTCACCCTCCAAGCGTCGCTCTACATGCGCGTCATCTTCCTCGGACTTCCCACGATGATGATTCCGCAGCTCTTGTCCGGCGCGCTGCAGGCGACTGGAGACACGCTGACGCCTCTCCTGTTCACGCTGATCGGCGTGCTGCTCAATATCCCACTTGACGCGGCCCTCGTCCTCGGCCTCTGGGGATTCCCACAGCTCGGGATCACGGGCGCGGCGATCGCGACCGTCATCGCACAAGCTGTGTCTTCGGCCATCTTCCTCGCGGTCTTCACACGCGGGCGTGGGTGCCTCCGCCTCGAGCGGAAGCTGCTCAAGGTCCGGGGAGAGTGGCTCGGCAAGACCTTTGTTATCGGCTTGCCGGCCGCGTTCGGCAACTCGTCAGTTGCGCTTGGGTTCCTCGTCATGATGGTTGGCATTGGGAAGCTCGATAACGCCGTGGCCGCCCTGTCCGGCTACGGCGTCGCCGACCGGGTCTTCGGGCTCCTGTTCATTGCCACTGGCGGGCTCGGAGTTGGCCTCACGACGATGATCGGGCAGGCTCTCGGCGCCGGGTTACACAACCGGACGCGCGAGATCGCTCGCAAGGGAATGCAGGCCCTCTTCCTCATCGTGGTCGCAGAAGCTGCGTTCGTGTATGTCGCGCGCATGCCACTTCTGCGCATCTTCATCCACGGCGATTCCACTGGAGCTCTAGCCTCACTGCACGAAGGTGCCCGGTTCATCGAGCTCTTCGCGGCGAGCATGCCGTTCCTGAGTGCGTTCTTCGCCGCGCAGGCTGTCTACAGTGGATCTGGTCACAACGTCCCGTCGATGATTCTCGGAGTGCTGCGCCTTTGGGTCTTCCGCATTCCGCTGTCGTACGTGTTTGCGTTTGTCCTTCGGATGGGATCGACCGGAGTTTGGATTGGAATGTCTGCGTCGAATGTGCTATCGGGGCTCGTCGCCATCGGGTATCTTGCGTGGGGACGCGGATGGCAACAAGCGCGCATCACCCCACCGGTCGACGCTGAGGCGACGGACGTGCCCGCAGAGCCGATCCCCGTTGATCCTACGCTTGTTCCTGTAGTCGGTTTCGCATCGGCGGAAAGGAAGACGATTTGGCAGCGACTCTCGTTGCGGCGTTGGTTCCGGTCTTCCTGATCGCCGCCGCGGGCGCAGCGCTGGCGAAGCTCGCGCGCCTCGACTTCCGCGCCGTGCACGTCTTTGCGTATTGGATCGCCGGCCCCGCGCTCGTCTTCCGCACGGTCTTCCTCGCGTCGCTCGACGCCGCCGATTTCGGTCGGATTGCCGCATTTGCCGTCGCGGCCTACGCCGTGCTCCTCATCCTTGCGGCCGCCGTCGGTCGGCTCCTCCGCTGGGACCGAGAGAAAACGCGGGCCGCAGCACTCTCTCTCGCTTCGACCAATTGCGCCAACTATGGGCTCCCCATCATTGCGGCGGCCTTCGGCGCGGAGGGATTGACGATCGGAACGGCGTTCGTGTCCGTCCACATCATCGTCCACGTGGCGCTTGGTGGAACCTACGCAGGATGGGATTCCGCCCACGGCCTTCGGACGGCGGTGCGTCGGGCGCTCGCCATTCCGTACCTCTACGCCGTGGCTTTGGCCCTCGGTCTTCGCGCCCTGGTCCCGTCACTCCCGGCGCCGCTCGACGTGACGCTCAACCTCCTCGGACAGACGTGGATTCCCCTGCTGGTCGTCCTCCTCGGAGTCGAACTTGCTGCGATCGCGTCGTTCCGTGGCGCCTCCGAAGCGGTGCCCCTCTCGGTTGTGAAGCTGCTCGTTCCCCCCGCCCTCGCGGTGGGCCTGGCCTCGCTCTTCGGACTCGACGGGATGATGCGCACCGTGCTCGTTCTCCAGGCGAGCATGCCGACTGCGGTGAACGGTGTGGTGTTCGCGCGGCAGTTCGGCACGCGGCCGGCGCTCGTAGCCGCGACGCTCGTCTTCTCGACCGTAGGGAGCCTCGTGACGCTGCCGATCCTCCTGTCGGCGCTCCGCTAAGGTCCAGTCCTGCTAGATCCGCCCGTCGACGCGGCGCTTGCGCTTCGGAGGCGAGGCACGACGGCGCGTTCTCCCTCACTGCCCGTAACGACGAGGAACTCCATCCCGTAAGCCTCGCGTAACACGTCGCCGGTGATCGTCTCGGCCGGCGACCCCGAAGAGAGCATCGCGCCGTTCTTCAGAAAGGTGACGCGCGTGGCGTAGAGGAGCGCGCTCCCCGGGTGGTGCGATGCGACCACGAACGCCGCTCCGCCTGCGGCGAGGCGTCGCACGACGGCGAACAGCCCGTGCTCGTGCTGAGGATCGAGGTGGGCTGTGGGCTCGTCGAGAAGAAGACAGCCAGCGCCCTGAGCCAAGCCGCGGGCGATCCACACCAGTTGCCGCTCGCCGCCGCTCAATCGCGTCGTCGGTCTCCGTCGCAGGGCGGTCAGGCCCACCGCGTCGAGCGCACGCTCTACCGCCAGCTTGTCTTCGCGTCCCGGCCTGGAGAAGAGGCCCACGTAGGGAGCACGGCCCAAGGCGACGGTCTCTTCTACGCTGAACGAGAAGACTGGATCGTGGAATTGAGGGACGACGCCGACCCTCTTTGCGCGTTCGCGCGGCGTGAGGGCATCGAGCAGCTGACCGTCGAGCCGCACGGCGCCCGCGGCGGGGTGCCTCATTCCTGCAAGCAGGCTGAGGAGCGTCGACTTGCCCGAACCATTCGCGCCCAGCACGAAGGCGATCTCGCCCGTCTCGACGGTGAGCGAAACGCGGCGCAGAGAGAGAGCCCCGCGGCGGCGGTAGGCGTATGAGATTCGATCGGCCTCGAGCTTCATCGTGCCGCCCCCTTTGCGCGGAGGTAGCCGACGAGGAGGATGAGGAACGCGGGAACGCCGAGGAGGCCGGTGAGAATGCCAAGAGGGATCTCACCGGGGAGGGCGGTGCGGGCGACCGTGTCGAGCACGACAAGGATCGCCGCGCCGAGAGCCGCCGACGCAGGAACGAGACGGACGTGGTCCGGACCCACCCAGGCGCGGGCGATGTGCGGGACGACGAGGCCAATCCAGCCGATCATCCCAGCCTGGGACACCGATGTGGCGACGAGGAGCGATGCGGCCACAACCACGGCAACGCGCAGAGGGCGAACTCGCACCCCGAGCGACGCGGCCTCGTCGTCGCTGAGGGTGAGGACGTTCAGCCGCCAGCGCGCAAGGATGAGAAAGCCCAGACCGAGAGTGGAAAGGACGAGGAGCGGCGCGAGGTTCGACCACTGCGCTCCCCCGAGCCCGCCGAGGAGCCAGTACGTGATCGCGGGGAGCTTGCTCAGTGGGTCGGCCACGTACTTGACGAGGCCGAGCAGTGCATCGAAGAGCGCGCTCGCCGCAATGCCAACAAGAAGAAGGACGAGCGGCGTTGCTCCGAGTCGCCATCCCACCGCAAGGACGATGGCCACCGCGATGAGCGCGAAGAAGAACGCGCCCGTCTGGACGGCCACCGCGCTCCCCGACACCAGAATGGCCAGACACGCGCCGAACGCCGCGCCCGAGCTGACGCCAAGGATGCGCGAGTCGACGAGGGGGTTCCGGAAGAGCCCCTGGAGGACCGCGCCGGCAGCAGCCAGATCGGCTCCAACGACGAGCGCGGCGAGCGTCCGCGGCAGCCGCACGTGGAAGATGAGCGAGCGCAGTAGGTCACCTGTTCCCGAAGAGAAGAGCGACCGAAACGCCTCGCCAACGCCTCCGCCGTACCGTCCGAAGAGGAGCGCGACGAAGGCGAGCGCCACGGGGAGGGCGTAGAGGAGGAGACTGACATTGCGGCGTCGCGGAGGCCTCATGGAATCAGGAATGCGTCCGCCTCCTCCGAGCTCAACGCGTAGCCATAGTAGGTCTCGTAGAAGTCCACGGCCTCGGTGCGGACATCGAAGATCGCGCGTTCCGGGTAGAAGGCAGACGACAGCCACATCACTCCGAGCAGCGACTCCGGCAGCGGTGTGTCCATCGGCCCGAAGACCCGCGGCATCTTCACGACTCGCCCCGTCTGGATCGCACGCACCGACCGCCAGTCGGGGTTCGCCAGAAGGGCAGCTACCGTCACGTTGCCGTACGGCGGGATGACGATGACGTCGGGGTTCCAGACAAGGATCTGCTCGAGGTTCACGGTATTCCATGAGCCCGCCAGATTGGACGACACGGAAACGCCGCCAGCCGCTTCGATGAGCTGCGTCTGGTACATGGCGCCACTCGCGACCTGGAGAGAGGTCGACCCAAGGAACAAGACTCGCGGCCGGCTCTCAGTTGGCATGTTCGTGGCTGCCACCGCGGCGACGCCATAGACGCGATAGAAGTCCTCGACGAGTCGCGCCGCGCGCCCTTCGGCATCTCCTCCGAGCGCCGCGCCAAGGGCGAGCGTCATGTCGACAACACCCTGCGCGGTCTCCGACGCGAGAAGCAGTGTGGGCACTCCGATCCCCTGCATCTGCTCCGCGAACGTCGCGTGCTTCGACGCGTCGGCGAGGACAAGATCCGTTCTGAGGGCGGCCAGGTCCTCTACGTTGGGGTCTCCAGCGCGGAGGATCTCGTCCAGGCGCGGCTCCAAGACGCGGAACGAAGCCGGCGCCTGTGAGACCGACTTCACGCCGACGTACCACGCGGCAACGAGCCGGTCCCCCGCTCCGAGGGCGTAGACGTAGTACGTCCCGATCCCGTATGCGCTCGCGATGTGCTCGACCGGCTGCGAGACCGCGACCGACCGTCCGGTGGAGTCGATGACGGTCACCACGTCGTTCGCGCATGCCGCCACTGCTAGGACCACGATCAGCCCCACGGCGACTCCGGCTTTCCACCCATTTCTCATTTCGGTTCCTTTCTCTCTACGTCCAGTGCTCTCCGGACTTCATCGAGCCAGTCGAGCGCGCTCCTCGTCTGTCGACGCCGAAACGAGAGCGCGATCGACGCCATCCAAGGGTCCTCGCCAAATGCAGTGCCCGCGGCGTCAAGCTCGTCGATGGCCTGTCGCAACGCCTGAGCCTGCCGCTCGATGAGGGGCTCGAGGTCGTCGGGGCGATGCCTCCTCAAGAAATACAACTTCGCGAGGAACTCGACGCGCACATCGCGGAGGCGCGTGACCGGGGCCTCCGCCCACTCGAAGAAGGCTCTCCGCCCGGGAGCCGTGATCGCGTAGGTATGGCGAGGAGGTCCGCTCGACGACTCGCCCAGCGACGACCGAACCCACCCGTGCTCCTCGAGGCCGTGGAGAACGTGATACAGCTGACTCCATGCGATGCGCCAAACCGCGCCGAGTCCGACGTGGAGACGCTGCTGCACGTCGTAACCGTGGGCAGGCCCATCCAAGAGGAGGCCGAGGACGCCGTACTCGGCGGGAAATCCACGCGCTCTGCGGTATTCCATGATAGAATAGTCTAGCGCGCTTCGGTTCCGAAGTCGACCACAACGACGGCGTGGACGAACGGGCCGAGAGCCGGCTTTCCGTTGCTGCGCGTGGAAGCTGGGCAAGTTCGGACCCCACCGGGATGCCGGCCGGACCAGGAGGTCGAGCAAGGCCGCGAAGAGGGCGATATGATGAGCGCCATGGCACCTCCTCGTGGGCACGGATCGGGCGCGCTGCGCATTCACCTTGCGAGCCTCGGCTGCGCCAAGAACCTCGTGGACTCC
>CAIOLV010000057.1 GCA_903859225.1 uncultured bacterium | reverse complement strand
TGCCACGCTGGCCATCATCCTCTGGGTCGGCGGAGCGAGCGTCGTGCGTGGCCGCGTGAGCCTCGGAGACTTCGTCGCGTTTGCCCAGTACCTGTCGATGCTCATCTGGCCGATGATCGCCGTGGGACAGGCCGTCAGCCTTCTCCAGCGCGGCTCCGCGTCGCTCCAGCGCATCAATGCGCTCCTCTCCCTCCCGGCCGATATCGCCGAACCGCAAACTCCACAGCCACTCCGCGGCGCGTCGATCGAGATCCGGAACCTGACGTTCGTCTATCCCGGAGCCGAAGACCGCGCCGACACGCCGGCCTTGTCGAACGTGGATCTGCGCGTCGCGGAGGGGACGACGCTCGGCGTCGTCGGGCTCACGGGATCCGGCAAGAGCACGCTCGCGCACCTCATTCCGCGCGTGTTCGATCCGCCGGCCGGGACCGTGCTCCTCGGCGGCGTCGACGTGCGCGACCTCTCGCTCACTGAGCTGCGCTCGGCTGTCGGCTTCGTCCCCCAGGACCCGTTTCTCTTCTCGGCGACGATCGCCGAGAACATCGCCTTCGGACGCCCGGAGGCAACGCGGGACGCGATCGTGCGGGCAGCAGAACTGGCTGGAATCCACGACGAGATCACAGCATTCCCTGACGGCTACGAGACGCGCGTCGGCGAGCGCGGCCTGTCGCTGTCCGGCGGTCAGAAGCAACGCGTGGCCATCGCCCGCGCACTGCTCTGTGATCCGCGGATCGTCGTGTTCGACGATCCTCTATCGGCTGTCGACGCCGAACGCGAGGAGGTCATCCTCGCGAACCTCCGGCAGTTCTTCCGCGGGCGAACGTGCGTGCTCATCGCTCATCGACTGTCCGCGGTCAAGCAGGCGAACCACGTCATCGTTCTCGAGAAGGGACACATCGTGGAGAGCGGGCGGCATGACGAATTGGTCGCCCGAGGCGGCACGTACGCCAAGGTCTGGGCCCTGCAGCAAGCAGAGAAGAAGGCGGTGAGCCCGTGAGTAGCGACACGTTCCACGACGATGAGATCGCCGGGAAGGCGTTCGACGCCCGCCTGACGCGCCGCATGCTTCGCTTCCTCAAACCGTACCGCGGCATCTTCGCGGTCTGCGTCGCCCTGACGATGGTGCTCGCCGGAATCGAGCTCGCGCTTCCCTACCTCACGAAGACGGCCATCGACGCGTACATGACGCTTCCCTATGTCGTTGTCACGCTGGAGCGTGCTCCGACGGCGGGCGAGCCCGTCGAGCTCGGCGGGGGACGCTACCTCGTCAAGCCGGCCGCCGTCGACTCCGAGACCCTGCTCGCCTGGAAAGCGGCGGGCGCGCTCGAGTCTGAGCGCTACCTCTTCGTGGTCGAAGGCGATGCCCGCGCGCAGACCGCAGCGCGCTATCCGACGGCATTCCTCCGCGTTCCCGGAGGCTACCTCGCCGCGGAATCGGCACTGCGCGCGATCCCGGCGCGCGACATCGAAACGCTGCGCGGAGGTGCGCTCGCAAGTATCCTACGCCTCGCACTTCTCTACGCGTTCGCTCTCCTCGCGCGGTTCCTATTCGGCGTCGTCCAGGTGTACCTGCTCGAGTACACGGGCCAGCGGGTCATGTACGACATGCGCCGCGACATCTTCGCACACGTCCTGCGGCTGCCCGTCCCGTTCTTCGACCACGCTCCAGTCGGCCGCCTCGTGACCCGCGCGACGAACGACGTCGCGGCGATCAACGAGTTCTTCACCTCGATGCTCGTCAGTCTCTTCCGCGACGGGTTCCTCGTCCTCGGAATCATCGTCGTCATGCTTCGGCTCGACTGGCGCCTCGCGCTCGTCGTGTTCGCCCTGTTCCCGCTGATCGCCGTGTCGGCATGGCAGTTCCGCAACCGCGTGCGCGCTGCGTTCCGCGAGGTCCGCCGACAGATCGCCCGCCTCAACGCCTACGTGCAGGAGTCGATCTCCGGCATCCGCATCATCCAGGTCTTCGTGCAGGAGGCCGCGGCGAATCGCCGCTTCCTCGCGATCAACAAGGCAAAGTATGACGCCGACTATCGCCAGATCGTGATGTTCGCCATCTTCCGCCCCTTGATGAGCTTCCTGAGCTCGCTCGCCGTGGCTCTCGTCCTTTGGTACGGCGGCCTGCGCGCCCTCGGCGGCGGCCTCTCGCTCGGGGCGCTCGTCGCGTTCCTGCAGTACGTGCGGATGCTGTTCGACCCCGTCGTCAACCTGTCCGAGGGCTACAACGTGCTCCAGGCGGCGATGGCGTCCGCGGAGCGGATCTTCCTGCTCCTGGACGAGCCGCGCGAGAGCGTGGGCGGCGGAAAGACGCTCGAGCACCTTGAGGGGCGGATTGAGTTCCAGAACGTCTGGTTCGCTTATTCCGGCGAGGATTGGATCTTGAAGGACGTCTCCTTCACCGCCCGACCCGGAGAGCGGCTGGCCATCGTCGGCCCGACCGGATCCGGCAAGACGACCATCATCCGCCTCCTCCTGCGCATGTACCCGATCCAGAAGGGCACCATTCTCGTCGACGGGATCCCAATTGAGGAGTACGACGTCGCGTACTTGCGGTCGCAGATGGCCGTCGTCCTACAGGACGTCTTCCTGTTCTCGGGGACCGTCATGGACAACATCCGCCTGCGCTCCGACATCCCCGAGGAGAAGGCGATCGAGGCCGCGCGCTTCGTGAGCGCCGACTTCGTCGAGCAGTACCCCGACGGATACGCAACCGAAGTGAAAGAGCGCGGCGCTACC
>CAIOLV010000056.1 GCA_903859225.1 uncultured bacterium | reverse complement strand
GAGGCCGTCGATCGCCGTCGAGTCAGCGTCGTGGGCGCGTACTACGACCTCACGTCTGGGGTCGTGGAGTTCTCCTGACCGGGTTCTCCTTTCCGAAGCGCGGCCCCGTCGGCGCCGACTTGCCGTGAACCTTTCTCGATACTCCGATCGACTCACCGTTTGAAGGTAACTAGACAGGTGCGGGGGCAGGAAGAACGATGCTGACGGAAAGGCAAAGACGCGGCACCGAGGAAGACGAGCGGACGGAGCGCGCGCTGATCACGCGCACCGCAGAGGGAGACGAGTCCGCGTTTCATCTCCTCTACGATCGGCTCGCAGACCGGGTCTTCCGCTACGCCTTCACCTTGCTGCACAACCGCCACCTCGCCGAGGAGGTGGCGCAGGAGACGATGGTCATTGTCTGGAAGCAGGCCGCGAAGTTCGAGGGGCGATCGCGGGTGTCGACCTGGGTATTCGGCATTGCGCGGTTCCGGGCGCTCGATCTTCTCCGCAAGGAGAAACGCGGCGAGCGCGTGCCGGAGCTCAACTTGGTCGAGCCTGACCCGGCTCCGGCGGTCCAAGATCGGGAAAGGACGCTGCGGGCGATCAAGACCCTGCCCGAGGAGCAACGTGAGGTGGTCTTCCTGACGTTCTACGAGGGGCTGTCGTACGGCGAGATTGCCGGCATGTTGGGGATTCCCGAAGGCACCGTGAAGTCGAGGATGTACTACGCGCGGAGAACGCTGGCGGAGGCGCTGACATGAACGGATGTGAGGAGATTCGAGACCTCATCCCCTGGTACCTTGAGGGGACGCTGTCTTCGGAGGAGAGCGCCGTAGTGGCGGGTCATCTGGCGTCGTGCTCCGATTGCCTGCGCGACGTGGCGGTTGCCATCCGCCTCCGCACCGCGGTGCGCGACGCACTCTCTTCCGAGCCGCAGGTTTCGGAAGCGATGTGGGAGCGGGTGGCGCGACAAGCCATGGGGCGCAAACTGGCACAACTCGATGTCGGCTCGTTCCTCGTCGGGTTCAGGCTGGGAGCGTGGCTGACGCGGCGTGGGAGTCCCGTGCGAGCCGATTTGCGGGTTCTTGGACATGATGTGCATCTCGTCGAACGAAAGAGAGGAGGAAGGTCGTCATGAACATCGACATGTCGAGTGACAAAGAGGGAAGAGTCGAGGACCTTCGGGAAGTCCTGACCACGGTGTCGGATATGGTCCCGACCCTTCTGAAGGAGCTTCGTGGCGTCCTGTACTCGAAGGAAGCGGCGGAGAGCATGGCCGACGCCGTCGGCATCTTCTATCGCAAGTTGGTCGAGGCAGGGATTCCGCGTGAGGACGCCATGGAGATGACGCGAGGCTACATGATCAACCTGCGCGACCTCGTCCGCGGCAAAGGGGTCACGCTGGGAGATCGGCGGGCGCGGAAAGAAGAGGAGGACTGAGCCGTATGCTTGGCGCTGCGAAGAGCGTCGTGCGTGCTGTCCGGAACACGTTGGCGGTTGTG
Source organism: uncultured bacterium (assembly GCA_903859225.1). GTDB lineage: Bacteria > Bipolaricaulota > Bipolaricaulia > UBA7950 > UBA9294 > CAIOGO01. Next base: position 9,661 of record CAIOLV010000056.1, on the reverse strand, counting down.
GTCAGCATGCTGTTCATTGCGCGTCTTCTCGGCTCGCTCATCTGGATCGCTTGCTCCATTCCGTTCGTGCGGCGGATGGCGGTATGGAGGTTCCGGCGGCGCCTGCGGCTCAGCGGCCTCGATCGAGAGACCGTCGAGACGCTGACGGATGAATATGCCGCTGGGATCACGCTCTTCGGCCACCGCCCGTCGGAGGAGACGATCGTGGTCGTGTGAGGCAAGCGCGATTGCCCGGGCGCACCGTGGCGAGTACTATCGAAGCTGAGTCCGGGACGTAGCGCAGCCTGGTAGCGTGCTTGCTTGGGGTGCAAGAGGTCCCCGGTTCAAATCCGGGCGTCCCGACCAGAGCGTCACGCCGCGTTCTCGCAGCCTATGGGGCGACGGGCACGTACGGCAGGCGCACGTAGCCGACGCCGGTCGAACGGGCGAGCGAGGCGAGCTGATCGATCGGCAGGATGAGGCTCGCGAGCTGCTCGGTCTCCGAGATCACGCTGTCCCTGAAGTCCGCGGGAAGCGACGCGCCGGGGATCTTCTCGACGACGACCTCGATGCGCAGGCCGAGGAGGGCCAGGCCCTTCTGCGACGCGTACGCGAACCAGTCTTCTGCAGCGACCAATCCGTAGAGAGCGTAGTCAAGCTTCGCCGAGAGATCCTGCGGTTCGGCCGGACCCTTGAGCGGATTGCGAATGATCGTGCGGTAGCTGTCGAGGTCGATGTCCATCCCGTCGATGGCCACGTCTTGAAGCTCCACGAAGATGGAGGTCAATGCATCGACAAGGTCGGTCGAGGTCTTCGGGCTGACGACGAGCTCAAGGCCCGCCCCGGCGGGGCGAATCGCATAAGACAGCGCGGGGCCGTTGACTCGCAGGTAGAAGCGATCCCCATCGAGGACGAGCAAGTGGTCGGCGGATAGGAGCATCTGCTCCACGGTGTCCGACGCGGATCGCGTCCCGTTGATCACCGCCACCGTGTTGTCGGAGTAGGCGAGAACGGCGAAGCCTTCCGCTGCCGCGGCGGCGCTCAAGGTCTGGATTCCCACCGCCAAGTCGCCCACTGTGAAGCAGTAGTAGGACTGCGAATCGAGCGTCACGGCGCCTCCCGACGCGGCGACGCTGAGTGCCGCGATGAGTGCGAGCACAACTCCCTTGACCACGAAACGCATGCTTCTCATGTCTGCCTCCTTCGAACGTCTAGACCATGCCTATCAACATACACGCGCCCGGCGTCAAGGTTCCTCATGGCCCGGGCGCGGAATCCCCATCAAACAGCGCGCTCGTCGGCCAGCATTCGCAGGCGCGTCGGAAGCTGGCGGAGAGATCGGCTCCTCTCGCGATGCCCGCCGTGTGCGTGACGTAGTAGTCCGCGAGGGCGGCGAAGAACGCGTCGTCCCCGATCTCGCGCCGCAGCGCGTCCAACTCAAACGCCCCGCCGGAATAGACGAAGGCAGAGTAGGTGCCCGAGTCAGGAAACTCATAGACAGGGCTCGTCACACGCAAGTCCGGGCGGACCTGCTGAGCCCGATCGTAGGTCGCGGCCCAGGCCGTGCGTTCCCCCTGCGCGGCGGCGGCGGAGACAGCGACCGAGAGGAAGACGTTTGACGCGTACGTCGCGAGCGCCTCGTCGAGCCATGGCTCTTCCGTCGGGTCGTTGCCGACCGCCGCATAGAACCATTGATGCGCCATCTCGTGGGAGATGATGACGTCGAAGAACGGGTCTTGTGGGTTTGCGGCATTGGCTCCGGCGACCAGGAAGAGGCCCGAGAACTCGACGCCGGCGGCGCGCTGCAGAGGGGCCTCCACGATGTCGACGCACGCATAGGGCAGGGCGCCGAAAAGGGCGGAGTAGATCCCGACGGCCACCGCGCCTCGATCGAGAGCCACAGCGGAGGCTTCCGCATGGCGCGGGGGGAACCAGCTGCGAAGGATGATCCCATCGCTTACTGCCTCCAGCGGCGTGCGGTCGCTGGCGACGAAGACGAGCGGGAAGTCGCGCATTGCCGTCCGGGCGAACGACAGCCGGACGCGCCCGTCGGGTTCGAGGGACGTCGTGTCGGCGCGCGGGATCACTGAGACGTCGGGATCGACAACGAGCGACACGTCATAGGTCGCGGCGTCCGCAAAGAGGGCATCTCCGACGGAATCCACAGGATCGAGGGCCCAACCCTCCTCCGTGTACGGAGCGAGAAGGGGATAGAACGCTGTCAACGTCAGCACCTCCGGTGACTTCGTCAGGAGGCCGTATTCGGTCTCGGTGGCGAACCCGGCCTCCGAGGCGCGGGCGGCGCGCCCCTGAAACGTGAGGCGAACCTCGATCGACTCTCCGGGAGCGAGGGGACGCGCGAGCGGCACAAAGAGGACGGTGTCCTCGGCGTACAGCGCCGTCGCTGCGGCGTCGCCCGCGACGAGCGTCGAGGTGACCTCTATCGATGCAGCCCCGTAGAGCGCGTCGGCGTTTCCGTACAGACGGAAGAACAGTTCGTCGAGCGCGACGGGCGTTCGGTTCTCGCACAGTACGGTGACGTCGCCTTGGAAGGTCCCCTCCGCGTAGTCGACGTCCAGCGACATCCGATAGGCGGGGGCCGCGGCGGCCGAATGGAGCGTCATCAGCCCCGCGAGGGCGACGAGAGCAAGTCCGACGGTGCGCGTGCGCGAGGTCATGTCTGTTCTCCTTTCTTCCACATTCGAGTATAGGGAGCAGCTCACGGGTCGCGAAATCGGGCTGCTTCATCCCGGGCGATTCGGGGCGGGTGTCTGGAAAGAGGCAGTGAGGAGGTATGATCATGTATGCAAGGAGCGGACAGAACATGACGAGGTCCGCATCAAGGAGGGAATATGCTGCAACACGGATGCACGAGGGTTGTGGTCGCGGTGGGACTCCTGCTGCTCGCGTCGGCGGCGGCGCTTGCCGCGACGCCGGCTGTCGTCCTCAACGAGGTCGCGTGGGGAGGAACCGCGGCGGGGGGACAGGATGAGTGGATCGAGCTCCGCAATTGCACGGCGTCGACCGTCGACCTCTCAGGGTGGGTCCTGACCATCGGTGACGCGCGGATACCGCTCTCGGTGGCCGAGGAGAGCACGGTGGAGGTGAGGCGATCGACGATCGAGCCGAACGGGTTCCTGCTGCTCGAGCGAACGGACGACACGACCGTGTCGGACGTTGCGGCCGACATCCTCTACAAGGGATCTCTCGCCAACAGCGGCGCGGATCTCGCCCTGCTCGATGCCGCGGGAAACGTAGTCGACCAGGTGATCAGCGCAGCAACCGGGTGGCCGGCGGGCTGCGGGAGCGAGGGAGATGTCCCCTACGCCACCATGGAGCGCGTGGACCCGATCGAGATGGGCAGTGTCTGGAGAACGAACGACGGTCTCGTTACCTGCGGGCTGGATGCTCTCGGGAACCCGATCGTCGGCACCCCGCGCGCAGCGAACTCAGCGACGGTCGACTACCTGAAGACGCCGCGCGTCCAGCTGCTCAGCCCGGTGGCAGGCGACGCGGCGTGCCCTCTGGTGATCCAATGGCAGGCCGTCGACCCGGACGGGCTTGCGGCCGGGCTCCAAATCACCGTGTCGGTACGAGCTGTAGGCACGGAGGAGTGGACGCTCCTCGTCGAGAACCTCGCTAACCAGGGCGACTTCCCGTGGGACTGCTCCTCATTCCCGAAGGGTGTGGCCTACGAAGTGCGCGTCTCGGCGGCGGATTGGGAGGACAGAGTCGGAACCGCGACGAGCGGCTCGTTCACGCTGCGCTAGCCGGCGAGGGAGGAACCGGTCCGCCGAGGAGCTCGTTGAGATCGTCCAGGTGGGCGGAGACAGAGGCCCGTCCCGCCTGGATGGCCTCCTCGGCGTACTCGAACGCGAACATCCGGATCCACCCCACGTCGGGGCGCAACACGACAAGGCGATCCTCCAGGCGGCGGCGCGCGGCCTCGAGCTGCATCTGCGTCAAGTGCTTCGACGTTGAGCGTTGCGCCTGCAGGATGGCCTCGATCTGCGTCTCGACGCGGCGGGTCAGCGGCGCCCCTGTGTCGACGGCAATCGCGGCGGTCGCGCCCATCTCGATGACGACGTCCACGGGCAGCTTGTCGACGATGCCGCCGTCGATGAGGAATCGTCCCTCGTAGGCGACAGGGGAGAAGACGCCAGGTACGGCGGTGCTGGCGGTCACGGCCCGTGAGATCGGTCCGCGATTCAGGACGACCGGTTGCCCGGTCTCGAGGTCCGTCGCGACGACGGCGAGAGGGACGAGCGCGTCTTCGAACGTCTTGCGGGCCGTGAGGAGCGAGAAGAGCTCGTTGAGGCGGACGAGATCCGGCGGAAGGGCATCCTCCGTCCGCCACGCCGCCCCACGGACGTACTCGAGCATCCCGCGGCCGACGATCCTCTGGACCTCACGCAGCGTGTTGTCGGTGACCTGGAGCAGCGCGTTCAGGTCGAGAGTCGCCAGGAGTCGAGCCAACATGTGAAGGTTCGCGCCGATCGCGCGGGCCGCGCCCAGTGCGGCTCCCATGCTCGTGCCGGCGATGGCGTGGATCGGCACCCCGACCTGCTCGAGTTCGATCAGGACGCCGAGGTGAGCCAGTCCGCGTGCCCCTCCTCCGCCGAGAGCCAGTCCGATCCGTCTGTCCATCGAAAGAGAAACCCCTTCCGCCCGAGAGTAGTCGAGCGGAAGGGGGAAAAGCAATCGGTTCTAGTAGCCCATGTCCGGCGGCATGTGCGGCGCCGCAGACTCGTCTTTCTCCTTGATCTCTGCGACCAAGGCGTCAGTGGTCAGGAGCATCCCGGCGATCGAGACGGCGTTCTGGAGCGCCGACCGGGTGACCTTCGTCGGGTCGATGATCCCAGCCTCGAACATGTCGCGGTATTCCTCCTTGATCACGTCGAAGCCAACGCCCTTCTTCTGCTCGCGCACCTTGCCGACGACGATGCCGCCCTCGAACCCGGCATTCTGGGCCAGCTGGCGCAGCGGGGCCTCGAGAGCGCGCGCGAGGATGCGGACGCCGACCTTCTCGTCGCCCTCGAGTTCGAGTTTGTCGAGGACCTTCGACGCGTTGATCAGCGCGACGCCGCCACCGGGAAGAACGCCTTCGTCCACGGCTGCCTTCGTCGCTTCGAGCGCATCTTCCATGCGGTGCTTCTTCTCCGACAGCTCGGTCTCGGTTGGGGCACCGACCTTGATGACGGCGACGCCGCCGGCGAGCTTGGCCTTTCGCTCTTCGAGCTTTTCGCGGTCGTAGTCGGAGTCCGTCGTCTCGATCTGGGCTTCGATCTGCTCGATGCGGCCGTGGATGGCGTCGGCCTTACCCTTGCCGCCGATGATCGTGGTGTTCGACCCATCGACCTTGATGCGCTCGGCCGACCCGAGCATGTCGAGGGTCGTGTCCTTGATCTGCATCCCGGCGTCCTCGGCGACGACGGTTGCGCCCGTCAGCACCGCGACATCTTCGAGCATCGCCTTGCGGCGATCGCCGAAGCCGGGTGCCTTCACAGCACAACTCGTCAGCGTGCCCTTCAGCTTGTTGAGAACGAGGGTCGTCAGCGCTTCGCCCGTCACGTCCTTGGCAATGATCAGGATCGGCTTGCCGGCCTGCACGACGCGCTCGAGCACGGGCACGAGGTCGGTGGCGCTCTTCAGTTCCTGGTCGGTCACGAAGATGTACGGCCGCTCGAGGAGGACCTCCATCTTCTTCGGATCGGTAACGAAGTAGGGCGAGATGTACTCGCGGTCGAACTGCATTCCCTCGACGACCTCGTAGAGAGTCTCGATCGTGTCGGAATCCTCGACCGTGATGACGCCATCCTCACCGACGGCTTCCATCGCGTCGGCAATGATCTGCCCAATCGACTCATCCTTGGCGGAATTCGCGCCGACCTGGGCCGTCTCTGCCTTCGACTTCAGCTTGCGGCTCATCTTCTTCAGCTCGGCGACGATGGCCGTCGAACCCTTCTCGAGTCCGCGCTTCAGCTCCATCGGATTCGCTCCGGCGGCGAGGTTCTTGAACCCCTCCTCGATCATGGCGTGCGCCAGGATCGTCGCCGTCGTCGTGCCGTCGCCGACGAGGTCGTTCGTCTTCTTGGCGACTTCCTTGACGAGCTGAGCGCCCATGTTCTCGAAGACGTCCTTGTACTCCTGCTCCTCTGCGATCGTCACGCCATCGTTCGTGATGTCCGGGCTGCCGAACTTCTTGTCGATGATGACGTTGCGGCCGCGCGGGCCAAGAGTGATGCGTACGGCATCCGCCAACTTGTCGATGCCGACCTTCATGCGCCTTCGCGCTTCCTCACCGAAGATGACCTCTTTCGCCATCTGAATTCCCCCTTTGACTAGTCCTTGACGATGGCGAGGACCTTCGACTCCTCGACGAGGATGTACTTGTCTTCGCCTTCTTCGATCTCTGTGCCCGAGAAGCTCTGCACGAGGATGGTGTCTCCCACCTTGACCTCGAACTTCTCATCGGTGCCAATGGCCACGACCTGCGCGCGGATGGTCTTCTCGTTCTTCACCGAATCGGGAAGAACGATGCCTCCGGCGGTCGTCCGTGACTCTTGTTCGAGCTTCTTCGCGAGAACTCGCTTGCCGAGCGGTTTGACTCGCTTGCCCAACGACTTCGTCGTCATTGCCTGCCTCCTTCGTGGGCGGTTAGCACTGTAAGCTACAGTTTGCTAATCGATTGTAACGATCGCTCGCGAGCGCGTCAAGGTGAACTAGAGTTTGCGCCAAGACACCTTCCGTTGCATAGTGCCGGCATGCCGTCGGGGAGAGTCCACTTCTGCATTGAGACGGGAATCCTCGCGGGCTGCGCGATCGTGGGCGCGGGGTTCGTGCGTCGGGGGAACCTATCGACGGAATCCCTTCTTGCCTTCGCGTTCGGCTTCGCGTTCGGCATGTTCTTTCTCAGTCCCGATCTCGATCTGACACGGAGCCGTCCGACGCGGCGGTGGGGATGGCTCTCGTTTCTGTGGTGGCCCTACGCGAAGATCTTTCGACATCGCGGCGTATCGCATCACGTAATCTGGGGGCCGCTGACGCGCCTGGGGTACCTCGCGCTGATCGTCGGGGCCGTCGCTGCGGCGGTCGGAGCACTCACAGGGCATCGGCTCGCCGTCGGGCGACTGCCCATCGACGGGTGGGCCGTCCTTGTCGGCGTCTACGTGCCCAACGTCGCGCATGTCGTGGTGGACGGCGCGGCAGGCGTTCTCCACCGCGGACGCGCGTAGCCGCAGGGCACCGATGGGGGTTGGCGAGGGTTCTGGGTATCATTGGCCCTGCGACATTTGGGGAAGAAGCCGCCGCAGAGTAAAGGGAGCGAGTGATGGGACTTTCAATTAGCGAGTTGAAGAAAGGCTTGACGATCATCTACAGAGGCGAGCTGTACGAAATCGTCGACTACGAGCACAACAAGCGCGGCCGAGGAAGCGCCGTCGGGTCGGCGAAGCTGAAGCACTTGAAGTCAGGCAAGGTCACAAGCGACACCTTCCGCGGGTTTGAGGACACGTCAGTCGCCTTTCTCGAGTCGCGCGAGCTCCAATACCTCTTCCATGACGGCGACAACTTCATCTTCATGGACGTCGAACGGTTCGATCAATTCCCGATTGCGAAATCCGTCCTCGGTCCTCAAGGCGAGTACCTCGTCGAGGGCACGAACGTCATCGGCTACTACTACAACTCGGATCTGGTCAAGGTGGGCCTTCCAAACTTCGCGGAACTGAAGGTCATGAAGACCGAGCCGGGGATACGAGGCGATACGGTGTCCAACGTCGACAAGGAGGCCACACTGGAGCGCGGGATCACCGTGCGCGTCCCGCTCTTCGTCAAAGAGGGCGATACGCTCAAGGTAGACACGCGCACGGGCACCTACGTCGAGCGCGTCTAGGGAGGCGCCATGGCGGAGAAGCGGATCGAGATCACCGACGAGAACGGGCGGATCACGATCGCGGAAGAGGTGATCTCCGCGATTGCGCGGATCGCCGCCGAACGCGTGACCGGGATCGCTCGTTCGTCCGGCGGTGCGGGCGGCCTCAAAGGGATCTTCGGAGGCGAGGACATCGCGCCGAGCGTGAAGATCGAGCTTGCGAACGAGCAGGCCCGCATTGAGCTGCGTATCGCGGTCGAGTACGGGTATCCGGTCCACTCCGTGGCGCGCGGCGTGCAGGAGAACGTGGAAGTCGACATCGAGAAGCTGGCGGGGGTCGCGGTCTCGTCTGTCGACGTCTACGTCAAGAGAGTGGTGCCACCGCAAACGCACGACTCCGGAAGCGACTAGGAGGGCGAAGTGGCCGATCAAGACAGAGGAAGTGTCGGGATCTCGCGCGACGTCGTGACGGCGATCGCCGGGATCGCGATCTCGGAGATCGACGGCATCGCCAACCTGCGCGCCGGAGACACTGCGTTTCGCCGCGGCGAGGGAATGAAGCGCTACGTCGATACGAACGTCGACGGAGACGTCGTGTCGGTCACGGCTCGGATCATCGTGGTTCACGGCTACCCGATTCTGAAGATCGCGAAGCAGGTCCAGGCTCGGATCAAGGCGGAGATTGAGCGCATGACGGGTCTGCGGGTGAGCGCAGTGAACGTCGACGTGCAGAAGCTGGTGAAGCCGGAGGGCCCGCTTGGCGAGCAAGCCGACGAATGGGATGACGAGGGCTAGGGGTAGGATGGCGGGTGGTCCTCGGCCTAGAACCATGGAGTCTGCCGCGGCGGCGCACGATCTGCCCCGAGCGTCCGTCGGGCCTGTGACGTAATGCAACGCACTCGAGCGCGCGAGCTCGTTCTCTTCGCCCTCTATCGAAGCGAGTTCCTGCCGGTCACCCTGGACGAATTCCTCGAAGAGGAGGACGCTGGCGACCAGCGGGACTACATCGAGAGCGTCTTCGCCGGAGTGAACGCGAAGCGCGACGAGCTCGACAGCATGATCGGCGCGCGAACGGTGGGGTGGCGCTTCGAGCGGCTGGCGCTGCTCGACCGGAACATCCTCCGGGTGGGCGTCTACGAGCTTCTCTTCCGCGACGATGTGCCGGCGGAGGTCGCGATGGACGAGGCCGTGGAACTCGCGAAGAAATACGGGACAGAGCAGGCCCAATCCTTCATCAATGGGATTCTCGATCGGATCTGGAGGGACGAGCGTGAGCGCGCGACGTCTTGATGGAAAGGCGCCGGCCGAGCGACGGCGGGCGCAACTCGCCGACGAGGTTCGCGCGATTCGCGCGATCGCAGGGCGCGCACCGCGCCTCGTCGTCATCCTCGCGACCGAAGACGCCGCAGCGCTGGCGTACACGGCAGCCAAGGAGCGGGCCGCGCACGCGCTGGGCATCGACGTCAACGTCGTGCGCGTCCAGCGCCCAACGACAGCCGCTCTCGTCGAGCATGTTCGCGCGCTCGGGCTGGACGACGAGGTGGATGGAATTCTCGTCGAGACGCCGATCGCCCCCGAGGTGGATCTCCGCGCAGTCCAGGACGCAATTCCCGTCGAGAAAGACGTGGACGGTGCGAGCACGCTCTCGTTGGGGCGGCTCTTCTGCGGCGCACCCGGCTTCGTTCCGGCGACCGCGGGCGCCGTCATGGCGCTCCTGGACGAGCACGCCGTGGAGTTGTCGGGCCGGCGAGTCGCCATCGTGGGACGGAGCCTCGTCGTTGGACGGCCGCTCGGCCAACTCCTTCTGGCGCG